>NZ_JBVVQY010000013.1:0-184749 GCF_055811615.1 Mesorhizobium sp. WSM4807 | reverse complement strand
AGGAAATGCTGGCGCGAATGAATGCAAAACCCGATCGCGTGCTGTTTCCGAAGAGCAATTTGAGGTGAACTTCCTCAGGCCACGCCCGGGCGGAGCCATCCCCCGCCCGCGTCGCGGCAGGCAAGCCCGGATACTCGAACATGCGCGTCCAATCCTCCTCACTCGTTCGTGTCGACATGGCTTGCGATCTCCGACTCAGGCGGAACCCATGATTCACAACCGACCCCAAGGAACACTGTTGCCGCCACATCTAGCCGTCTTATCGGTATCGGCGAAGCCGCTGATCTGTGCTAAGCCGCCGCCCGAATAGCCAAAGGAGTAGACCCGTGAGCGAGCCGACCGTGGCCGAGGCGACCGACAGCATCTATGCATCGCTCCGGGCGAACAATGCCGACATCGACGCCCATATCGCGGCGCTCAAAGCAGCGCTGGCGCGAGAGGGGATAGAACAGGCGGTGTTCGATCCGGCAAGGCTGGCACAGAACAACCGTTCGGGCCGCAAGCTGATGCAGGCTTATTTTCGGCAGCGCGGCGTGAGCGTGAGGTTTTCGGCCTCGTAGGGGCGCACGCTGAGGCGCCACGGCCCGCCGGCAATCATTGTGGTCCAAGATCCCGCGGGGAGTTCAGTCAAGTCCGCTTTTGGCTTCTGTAGCCCGACATGCGGCTTCCGGCCCCGCCGACGTCAAAGTACCTAGGAAATCGGCCGACAAATGGTCAATTCAATCACCTGCGCCGGCTGCCGAGTACATCAGCGACCGATGCGCCGCTTCTGGCCTTCGGATTTGACCGGATCAATCGCATGAATCTGCCGCCTTGAGCGCTTCGGCGCGGTCAGATTTGTCTAACGCTCCTATGCGTCGAACCGACGCGAAGAATCGTGGATAGTCGCCCGAACACAAATCGAACAAGCGGAGAAACGTCGCCACCCGATCGCCGTAGACGGAAGTCGCGGCGAGCTTCGCGTTGTTAATCGGAGAATCGAACCAGACATCGTATCCCCGGTATCCATGCCAGCGGCTGTCGCGCTTCTCTCGGTAGCGCATCCGCAGCCGTTCGATCGCGGCCGTCTTTGCGGCCCGCTTCTGGTCCGAGGTACTGGAGTCGTCATAGACGTGCGCTAGCTCGTCCCGGGTGTGCGACACCAGCGCAAGAAATTCGGTCCTGCGCTTTCGGTCGGCTTTGTAACGGCGCAATTCGCCGGTATCACCAGCCGCGCGCAGCCATTTTCTCACGCCGGTTGTTTCGACGGCGACAGCGAATGCCTCGTTGAATGCGGAATCGTCCTTCACATAGACGCGTTGGTGGGCCAGCTCGTGGAAAACTAGCCCTGCAAGATACGTTTCATCTTGGCTGAGCATCGTACTTAGCAGCGGGTCACTTGACCAGCCGAGCGTGGAATATGCAGTGATGCCCGTCACATAGACGTCCAGGCCCTGTCTCTGAAGTTCGACGGCGGTTTCAATCGCGGACCTTTTGGAGAAGTATCCTCGGTACGGAACGCATCCGAACACCGGAAAGCACCATGTTCGTGGCGTCAGCGAGAATTCCGGCGCGGCGAAGATGGCCCATGTCACCGCGTCCCGACCAACGTTAACATAGCTGCGGTAGCTATTGTTGTCCGGCAGCGCTAGTTCATCTATCGCAAACTGTCGGATGGCGCTCGCCGATGCCATTCGAGCGCGCAATGTCCCAGGGGTCGACGGATCGTCGATCAGCTCTCCGACATCCTGGCGCGCCGCCATGATCTCCACGTGACCCTTCAAGGATTGTGCGTAGTAGGAAATGCTGGTGCAACCTGCCACGCCGGACATCACGATCATCGCAGCAACCGAACGAAAAAATACACGCATCACGGTTGCCCACGGCATTGCTCACACGTCCGGATAGGGCAAACGTCGCAACTACGCCCGGTCCCAAACAGTCGCGCCAATTTGGTTGAGGTCCTGGATGGGGTTTAGGTTAGACGTTCGTCTTCGGCAAGATTGTCACAATTCAGTCACTCGCCGCCAAAATGCCGAATGTCCGGACACGGCGGACTGAAGCAACGCAGCATTTTCCACTTTGAGGCGAAGTAATTCTCAACTATGGTCCGCCAGGCTTTTGGCATGGGGGGGAATATTGCCGATGGTTTTATCACGCAGGGGTGTCGTGCTCGGCGGCCTGGCGCTGGTCGCGGTGGGTGCAACCAGCAATATTGCTCAAGCCGCGGCGGCAAAATCCTTTTTCGCCGGTACCGCCAGCGACAACAATTTTGTCTATCGCAAGACCAACTTCGCCAAGATCGACAAGAGATGGCATCGCCAGATCGTCAAGTATTTCAGCAGCGAGCCGGTCGGCACCGTCGTGGTCGATACCCGCCACCACTTCCTCTACGTCATCATGGAAAACAAGACCGCCATCCGCTACGGCGTCGGCGTCGGCAAGGACGGCTTCAAATGGTACGGCCGCGCGACGATCGACCGCCGCGCGCTGTGGCCGCAATGGGTCCCGCCCCCCGAAATGCGTAAGCGCAAGCCGGACCTACCGCACATGGTCGCAGGCGGCGCGTCCAACAATCCGCTCGGGCCGCGCGCGCTCTATCTGCACCGCAACGGCGCCGACACCGGCTACCGCCTGCATGGCACGCTGGAGCCATGGAGCATCGGCACCGACGCTTCCAGCGGCTGCATCCGCATGTTCCCGGAAGACATCATCGACCTCTACCAGCGCTGCCCGATCGGCACCGCGGTGCAGGTCCTGCCGCACATCGCCGACCAGGCGCCCGCTTCCACCACTGTCGAATGATTGGCGCCTCATGAACCGCATGATTGAAAACACGCGCCGGCTGCTCGCCGCCGGCCTTCTGGTGCTGGCCGCATCCTGCTCGACCAGCAACACGCTGGCCCCTTCCACGCCCGACATCACCAACACCGAGGTTGCCGGCTTCCAGAACGTGCAGCCGGGCAGCGAGGAGGATTTTATCCTCAATGTCGGCCGCCGCACCTATTTCACGCAAGGTTCGGCCGCGCTCGATTCTGTCGCCAAGGCCACCCTCGACACCCAGATCGCCTGGTTAGCAAAGCATCCGCGCTGGCTGCTCAAGCTGCAGGGTTTCGCCGACGATCCCGGCGCAAGTGAAACGGCGCTGTCGCAGCAGCGCGCCGATGCGGTGATGGACTACCTCGCCGCCGGCGGCATAGACCGCAACCGCATGTGGGCCAAGGGCTACGGCAAGGACAGGCTCGTCCGCGACTGCTCCGACACCGCCTGCAGGTCACAGAACCGCCGCGTTGTGGCTAATTTGCGCGATGAGAGGGACGAGCCGTAGGGGGCTGCTGTTCTGCTTGTGACCCGAAGCAGAGTCTCACACGCGACGGCGGCATGGCTGCTTTTCGCCCGATGTCCGCCCTTGAGGCGATCTTTGCGATTGCCGGATAGCAGACGCTGCCGGCGACCACCCTGGACATCTTATTGCGCCAGAAGCAGACATTTCTGATCGCGGGGCAGGCTGCCCGGATGAGTCGCTACTTCGGCATTGGGAGGAGACTTCTGAAGTCCGGTCCCTCTCCGCCCCCAGATCGGTATTGATGTACCGACACCGGGTAGTCATACTTACGGGGCAAGTGAGGAGAAACGAGCCACAATGCGTCTGCTGCCAAATCTGCTCTCCCGTTTTGTAAAAAACGGGCGCCTGACTGTCATATTCGAGGACGGTTTCAGGCAAGCCTTCGGCAGTGGACAGGATGGGCCCGACGTGACGATCCGCCTAACCGACAAAGCGGTCGAACGCGAGATCTTCTTCAATCCGGAACTGAGGGCGGCCGAAGCCTACATGGATGGCCGCTTGGTGATCGAGAACGGTGGCAAAGCATTTGACCTCTTGTCACTTTTTTCCGTCAACCGCACTGGGTTGGCAGCCCACCCTGTTCAGAAGGCGTTGCGGAAAGTCTGGCGTGCGTTGCGCCGGCGCCAGCAGAACAACAAGCTCGGTCTCGCCGCCAAAAACGTTCAGCATCACTACGACATCCCGACGAAATTTTATGAGCTATGGCTCGACGAGACAATGACCTATTCGTGCGCCTATTACACGGCACCGGACAACAGTCTGCAGCAAGCGCAGATGGACAAGCATCGCCACATTGCCGCGAAGCTCAAGCTAGAGCCGGGCATGCATGTGATGGAAATCGGCTCAGGCTGGGGCGCTCTCGCCATCTATCTCGCCAAGTATTGCGACGTGAAGGTCACGGCGATCAACGTTTCGACGGAGCAATTGGCGGCGTCTCGGCTTCGAGCGATCGAGGCCGGGGTCGCTCATCAGATCGATTTTCGCGAGGTCGACTATCGCGAGGTCAGCGGACAGTTCGACCGTGTTGTCTCGATCGGAATGATGGAGCACGTGGGCGTCGTTCATTTCGACAGCTATTTCACGATCATTAGTAGATTGTTGAAGGAGGGCGGCTTCGCATTGGTTCATGCGATCGGACGCATGTCACCGCCTGGTACGACGGCGCCGTTCATCCGCAAGTATATCTTTCCAGGTGGGTATGTGCCGGCTTTGTCAGAGGTGTTTGCCTCGTTGGAGCGCACGGGGATCTGGTGCGCCGACTGCGAAAATTTGCGGCTGCACTATTACTGGACGATCCACGATTGGCGTCTCGGCTATGAGGCCAGGCGCGAGGAGGCAATCGCCATGATGGGCGAACGCTTCTGCCGTATGTGGGATTTCTATCTGGCCTCGGCCGAACTCGGCTTCCTAAACGGTTCAAATTTTGTCTTCCAGATACTGATCTCAACTCGCCGTGACGATGTCCCAGTCATCCGCGATTATATTGTCGAAGAAGAGCGACGCCTACTGAGCTCGATGCAGACGAGTGCGTAGTTTCGCTATCCACACCAGTGGGCCCGGTCCGCTGGTTAGCGCGCCCTGCAGGACTCGGATGCCATCATCCCGCCGGTCAATCTTCGTTCGACGGAAGCGCCGGTGCAACCAATCGACAAGTCCGCAGATCAAAGCGGTCGGCCACGAATGACAGCTTTGCGCCTAATATCGGCCGTTCAGGATCTCGTAGCCACCGCCTGAAAGCGGACCTCGCCGACAGCGAAGTTAACTTCGAGCATGGCTACAGAGTCAGGCCCCAGGGCGATGCTTCGCCAGTTTCTTCAGGGTTGTTTGTTCGCGGAACCATTCTCGCAGTGGTCTGGCGGGCATTCCGCCCCAGCGTTCGCCTGCCGGCACGTCTCTCATGAACCGCGAGGCCGCGGCTAGTTGAGCGCCCCGGCCGATGTGCAGATGGCCGGCAATGGCGCTATGGCCGCCCACCGCAACGCAGTCCTCCAGCACGGTCGAGCCCGCGATCCCGACCTGAGCAGTGATCACGCAATGGCGTCCAATCCGCACGTTGTGGGCAATCTGAACGAGATTATCGATCTTCGTCCCGTCTCCAATGACGGTATTGCCCCCGCTGCCGCGATCGACAGTGCTGTTGGCTCCGATCTCGACGTCGTTTCCGATTGTGACGCGGCCGAGTTGCGGCACCTTCACAAGTCCTGAAACGCTCATCGCAAAGCCAAAACCATCCTGGCCTATGCGGGCTCCCGCATGAACGATCGACCGATCGCCCATGTTGGAATGGGCGATGGTGACGCTGGGGCCGATGGAGCAATCCCAGCCGATGACCACGTCTGGACCCAGCACCACATGGGCACCGATTGTGGTGCCGGCTCCGATAAATACCCGCTCTCCGATAACAACGCCAGGATCGAGCACGACGCCGGCTCCGATCTGCGCCGATGGATGCACAAAACATCCCTCGGTGACATTGGTACTACCCAAAAGCGGTGCGGCTCGCAACGCCTCGGGGTGTAGCCGGGCAAGCACCTTGGCAAAAACCAGGCGGGGATCCCGTACGGTAATGGGAACGGTGCCGGGCGGCACCATATGGGCGAAGCGCTCTGTGACAAAGCAAGCGCCGGCCTTGGTGGTGCGCAAGGCGTTCGCGTAACGGGCGTGATCAATGTAGGCGATGTGCCATGACTGTGCTATCTCGAGGCTCGCCCCACTCTGCAGAAGCATGCTTGGATCGGCAGATGCCGGCAGTGGCACTCCGGCCTCTTCCACGAGTTCGGCTAAAGCTAATCCGCTCGACTGAGAAATCGGTGACACGGTCAGGCTCGGTTGATGGGAGGATTGGGTCGGTTGGATTTGCCATTCATCAGTGTGTCGGTCGGCCTGTCGGGGGGCAGGGGAGAGCAGGCCGACCGACTTACCGCGGGTCCGCATGCGGACGACGCTGTCCGGATTTCCGGCTATGGGGGTTGGTCGATACAAATTCTACTGGCTCTGCGGTCGAACTGGCTTGTCGGTCCACGAGGGCGGCAAACCGAGCTGTGACCCTGCGAAGTCCTTCAGTCCGGGCGCCCGGCCGAACCTTTCGCAAGCCTGATATTTGGGTTTGCCGCCGAGTCCGGATTTCAGCTTCTGATAAGACGGAAACTTCGGGAAGCCAAACTTGAACGGTGTTTTGCCCGTGACAAGCATCTTGGAGAAGTCACTTCCGAAACTCTCCGCCAGAGAGTAGGCGTCACCGATCTTCGACATCCGCGCGCCTGTGGTCACGAAATTTGCGCCCTTCGACCACACCATCGCGCCCGCCTGTTTCCCGTCCCGGGTGGTCGCCTCGGCCTCGACGGCAAGCCCGCCCAGTCCCAGCGGAATTCTCGGCACGGGAACTGATGAGGCCGCGAACGAGGCTCCGATTGACGCCGCGGTCGACAGGCCGGCGGCTGTGGCGTTGGTGGGCACAATCCGGGTGACCGTCGCGTGAACGATCAGATCGGCGTTTTCTCTGTCGCCTGTGACTACGAAACGATCGCTGACGCCAACGCAGAGTGCGCGGCTGACCACTGTCGCCACCAAGGCCTGATCGGCAGGCTTTATGGTGGATTGCGCAGCGGTGGGCGAAACCACGGTAGGCTCAATGTACACTGTCTTGCTTACTTTGAGATCCTCGGGGACGGCCTTGTACTCTGCCTTCCTTATTCGCCCATCGACCTTGGTAAGACCGTCATAGGAGGCCAGCGAATTGGCAGGCTGGAGCGGCACCGAGGTGCATCCGGCAACTGCCGATACGAGCACGGACGACAGAAGCGCGAAACCGATCGATCGATGCTGCGGTCGACCGGCAGCCTGGTTTGTACGGGAATTTGGCACTTCGTTCTCCTGTTGGGCTTGGTGTATGGAAGGAGGCAGGTGGGGTAGGCTATTGCCTCTGTTCCGCTGGCTGAGCGGCAGCAACCTTGTCGGTGAACACGGGCCTGTCGTGCCACAGGCTGCCGTTCGCCATTTTTGCGTATCCGAGGTTGTAAACGGCGCGCATGTAGTCGGTGTTGAATGGATCGGTCATCCTGTAGGGGAGCTGCTTATCGATCGAGGCCACGCGGAACCGAATGCCGTTCTTTTGGGCGTAAATGTAGGTGGCCAGCAGCGCACTGCGGGTCTGTGCCTTGACGAGGGTGGAATTCGCCCTGGCCATGACAGCAAACGTGTTGTTCGTTGTCGTGGTAAATTCTGGCATGAGCGCATTGTTGATGATGATGTACATGTTGAACTTGAGGTTTTCAGACCGCACGCCCTTGTCCGAATTGGCTATCCACCCCTCTGGGATCGTCAGGATTTGGGACGCCGACCCGCCGTCGGAGTGCATTTCTTCAAACGCCTCCGCTCCAGCTTCGGCCTTGATGAGCACGGCCGGATAAACGCCGGGGATACTTGCCGACGCGATCAGTATGTCCTGGAAGAGTTTCAGCGCACCGGGCCGCCCGCTATTGGCGATGGCGCCCATGTTCCAGATCACCGCTCTTTGGGAATCGAGATTCGAGGTCAAAACAAACAGTCGTCGTCCCTTGCGGTGCTCAGCCGCGATTTTTTCCAGTATGTCGCGCGTCAGATAGCGCTCGACCATTTTCCGAAGCGGCTCCTGTTTCAGGAGACTTGCTCCGAACAGGCCCCTCGGTAGGAAATCTGCATCGACCAACTCCTTGGCAGCACCGCTTGTATAGAGATCCACGAGAGGCTGGTCGTAGGCCGAGCCGAGGAAGGCATAGGGCGCGATCAGCGCACCCGTGCTGACGCCGCTGACCATGTCGAATTCCGGCCGCTGTCCGTTGTCCGACCAAGCCTTAAGCGCCCCGACGCTGAATGCGCCTGCGCCACCGCCGCTCGACAAGACCAGGTAGTTGATTTCCTTGTGTCTCGGGATGGGCAGCCAGGCGTGCGCCTCGGGCAGTTTCCGGGCCGAATCTGCATAAATACGAATGTCGCTGAACCCCTGGATGCTGGCTGCCGTCGCAGCCTTCGGCCCGTAAACAATGCGGTCTGGCGCCAAACAGCCAGCAAGAAAGGCCAGCAGGACAATGGCCACCAGTCGATGCATGTCTACCGCCTTGTCCCGGGCCATCGCCGGAAGGAACCATCAAGGTCTCCAACGGCGATACGGCGCTCGGCGACCGTTCTTTGCAGTCGCGTCTGGCGGCATTAATCCCGATTTGTCATTACCGTGGGTTATGTATTGTTAAGAGTTGTTGCGCCCCGCAACCCGGCACGTCGTCCTACGCTCGTTCCGGTAACCGTGACGCGGTGCCAGCCACTTCCGTCTGAGCGGGGGGCTCGGCGACCATCTCCGCAACTACGATGCAATCGGTGACACGCGGCCGCCAAGGACGACGGACTGGTCGCTACGCCCATGCGCAGTGCACAGGAAACATGGTAATTGGATTAGCGAACCATTTTGCCCAGGACAGCAACTTCTTATCCGTGCGAACGACCTCGTCCTCGAAGCTAGACGGCAAACGGGGGAAGTCCATCAGGCTCTTCCGATCGCGTCCGGCCGCCTGGCGATCCGGTAAACCTGTGCAGGTGGTGCATTTGCGAAAACCCATTCAGTGAACGTCGCCTCAAGCCCGATCCGGTCGAGAACGGAGTCAGGTACCGGGCACTGCCAGCCATAGGTAAATTGATAGACGGCTCCTTCCGGACGAAGAATGTGGAAAGCGCCGTACAGAATGGCGAAGACACGCCAAGCCGGCATGGTGAGAAGCGGGAGGCTGCTGATCACCGTGCCTATTTTCTCGCCATTAAAGGGATCACATCGGCGCAACTCCGTCGCATCGATGTCAAGCAACGCAGCAGCCGGAAACTGGCGACGTAACATGTGGGCAAAGGAAGTGGCGCTTTCTATGAGCGCTATGCGCTCCTGAGGCACGCCGCGGAGAATGAGCTGCCGGGTGAAGACTCCGGTTCCAGGGCCGAGCTCAACAACCGGAGACTGCGAAGTACTGATTTCGCGAGTCATTGCCACCGCCAGAGCTCGCCCGGAAGGCACAAGCAAGGCGGTCCGAAAAGGATGCGACATCCAGGTGCGGAATAGAGTAGTCGGGTCCGACATTGCGTAGCTCCGCATTACTGACAGAGAACATTCATTTATCCGTAAGCCCTACCTGGAGACGCCAGTTGCGGTTTTTGAAGAGATGTTAAGAGTTGTTGCTGGCCGGAAAGCGTCGACGGGATTGCCCTGCCTGTTGGCCAATGGCTTGTTTTGCCACCAGTTAGCCGACGTTCATGCCAGGGTTGGCGAATGTGCGCCTTGCTGGACTCCTAGAACCTGTAACCGACGAAGAGCATCCCGGACGGCTGCACGTCCTTCTGAACGATCGGGCTGTCCTTCGCATCGCCGGCGAGGAAACCGACACCGACCTGGCCGCGGATAAGCCAGTTCTCCGTCACCATGTAGGTTACCGAGGCTTCGATATCGTAGCGCTTAAGCCCCGCGCCAGCCTCGTATTGCCGCAACCCCGACCGTGCGGATTGGACGGCCGTCACCCCAAAATAGGTATACATATAGTTTTCGTCCGCGAAGATCGCAGACGCGCCGGCGGAGAAAATAAAGGCGTTATAATGATGGGAGACATTTGCGCCCACCACACCGAGCAGGCCTTCGCTGCCGCCAATCGTCTTGTCGACGGAAGCATATAGTTCCACCGGCCCCGTTTCATACGAGACCTTGGTTCCGACCATAGCGCCAGCGTCGATGTCACCGAGGCCTTTCAGGTGCTTGGAATCCTCTTCCTTGCGCCCTCCGCCCATCTCGAAACCGCCTTTTACCGAGACTTTGAAACCGTTTGCTTCCAACACGTCGACATCCAGCCCGCCCGGAGAGATGGTGAGGCGGCCAATGGTTGCGGAGACCATCGGAAACGGGACGAGTTCGTACTCGTCCGATCCCTCATATTTCGGCTGATACATTGCTCCGGCCGCAACCATGACATTCCAGTCGGAAAGCTTCTGGCGTATGCGACCGAACCGTCTCTCATCGACGTTTGCCGCCGAGGGAGTCGCTGCGGCCGATTCGTTATCGTAGGGCTCGGCCGCGCCTGCCTGGAGCGGGAGAAAAGTAATCGCCGAGAGGCTCGTAGCGACGGCGACATGCCGCGAGCGGGTTGAGAAATGCTTCGTTAGCGACATGCGAACCGGCTCCTGGGGATGGTGGAAGATACTCAACGCGTGCGAGGGGAAGCCCGACGCATCGGCCCTCCAGCGGCTGCACTGTCTAGGACTACGAGGTTGCTTTGGATTTTGTGATATTAAGAAATGTTGCGCCGCGATCGATGTGGTTGGCCTGGAGGCGCAACAAGCACTCGGCTTTCGCTTGAATTGTGCATATCAAGAGCGAATCAAAGCTAAGCTTTTAGACGAGTCGGCTGAGCAACTGCGCGACGCCCGCAATCAGCCCCAACAGCAGCAGCAACAGCAAGGTGTTCACCGACCACTTGATGACGAGGTACAATGGACGGTTCGTCGACTTCAGTGCCTTGCTGCCTGCCAGGATAGGCGCAAGTCCAGCAAAGACCCTGTTGGCCAAGCCACGACGGTCTTCGGGCGTGTTGGGTACCACCGTGGCACGCGTTAAGCCTTCGTAGAAGAAATTGAATATGGCACCCAGCGGGTTCAGGGGCCGTTTCACGTCGCACATGAGGATGAGGCGATCGCAGTCGGTATCGTTGCGCACGAAGTGCAGGTAGGTCTCATCGAACATGATAACCTCGCCATCGCGCCAACTCAGCTTGCGGCCATCCACATTGATGAAGCAGGCGTCGGAGTTCGGAGTGACGAGACCGAGGTGGTAGCGCAGTGACACGGCAATTGGATCGGCATGCCGGGTCAGTTGGGCTCCCTTGGGTAGATAGGCAAACATCGCGCCATGCACGCTCGGAACGCTCTGCAGTATCTTGACGGTGCTGGGGCAAAGGCGTCTCGCGGAATGATGCTCATACCCGTACCACTTGATGTAGAAGCGGCTCCAGCCGTACTTGAAGAACGTCCGGAAGCCGACGTCATAGGTTCCTGCGGTGCCGGGCCGTTTGCTGGCGTCGAAGTAGTTCTCGCGCAGCAGGTCCATGCCCTCATTCCGAATGGTTTGCCAGTTCTGACGCAGCAGTTCGAGTTCCGGAAAATCCGCCGGGTCGAGCACGGCCTTTGATCCGCGCGAGAGCGTTGTCATGTACAACGCACAATTCAACGGCGAAAAGATCGGCCATCCCTTGCGGAGGTACTCAGACAGGCTTTCGTAGCGGGCTTCGCCCCGGAAGCGGTAGACGTACACGATGCTCGCGGCCACAAGCGTGACCATGACGACAAGAATTAGCATGAGATTTGCCCTGAGTGCGCCAGTTACCGCGATGTTGATGGATGGGTCCCGTTGCGCCGACCCAGGTCAGACACTTCAGAATGGTTTCATCCGAGGCGCTCACACGCTCCGGATGGCGGCATTAGTCCAGATTTGTCATTGCCTTGGATTTTGTATTGTTAAGAGTTGTTATCGTCCCACGGCATGCACTCGCTGTCGGTCATCCGCGGCTCTTGAGGGTTGATCATTATGATGGTTGCCGGACACCATCCGGCTGGCCTGGAATGACCAGGCCGTGCGAAACCTTGTCGCGAAATGGTCCGCGATGGCTGGGGATGTGCCTGCCATGGCCGATTCGACCGACGACTTTCGCCTGACATGTCGCGCTTCGCCGAGCGCCGCAAACACTGGCTCCCGCTCAGGGAGCGGGTTGCTGGAAAAGGGTTCGCCCAGGAGCCCCCAAGCTCGACTCCCGCGTTCGACCAATGTTCAGGTAGAACGAACGCCTGGCAGCTATCACGACGTCCTCGACAAGGTCTCGTCTCAGCAAGTTGATGGGAACACTGCCCTCGAGATAGGGTGACGGGCGAACGAGCCACGACCACGCAAGCCTTGGCTGCTTTGCCAGCGCGAACACCTCAGGTATTCCGGCAACGGGTCTTCCGTCAACGAACTGGGCCAGCGGGAACACGTGCCTCCCGAGGCCCTTGCGCAATGCTATGACCTGGTTACGCTTCTGCCAGCGGTGCAACGTCGATCTCGGAATCTGCAGATTTTCTTCGAGGTATGTTGGCCCGGCAACTGCGCCTGCCCAGTCTTCAAGACGCATTGTGGCAACATCGGCGAGACGCGATCGCGTCAAATAGGGTTCAGAATCTCGCCCCGCGTTCGCTCGCGCCAAATCGGCATTCTTTTCCTCAGACGGCCTTGTGCCCCTGCCGGTCTGGCCGAGACAGCCGCGCGGCAAGTTTCGCTGGCGAAGGGAGCGGCTTGACGGTTCCGCAAGATTTGCCCAGCGACCGAGCGCGGCGCCGTCACCAAGAGGCAACCTCATCGATCGCCCTGGCCACCTGGGTTGCTGCTGGGCCTGCTGACCGGAGGAAAGCCGCCACGGTGGCCGGCAACAAAACTTCACCAACCGCCTTGGTTTTGTCCCGCTTTTGACATCGCCAGGGTCTCGGCCGCGGCTACGTCCTAACACGATAGAGACGGAGACCCTTTATGGCCCATGATGATCTAAAGCGTGAGGACATCCTCAAAGACCCACTCATCAGACAGATGATGCGCGCGGACCGCGTCTCTTTGAGAGAGATGAGGAAACTGCTTCAGGATGCGGCGCGGTCGCACCGGCTTCATGGGAAGGATGAGCCCTTGCGGCCCTCAGGAGGCGCTCCCCCTCACCGCGCCAAGGCGTTGAACGACGGTCCCAAACGTCACGGCCCGCGTCGTGCTATATAGTCGACTATCTGCCTTTGGCGAGCGCCTGCCGCGTTGAAGCCTGTCGTTGCATATCGTCAGTCTTGCTGTTTTTGAGCGGAACAACCCGTGCCGGCGGCAACGATATCGTCGCTCGTAGCCCATGCGGGGATATGTTCTCGAGCGACAGCGAGCCACCATGGCTCTTTGCGATCTCATCTGCGATCGAAAGACCCAGTCCAAAACCGCTGTTGATAGTCGAGGACCGGGCCTGATCTGCCTTGAAAAAAGGCTCAAGAGCCTTCTCGTGGAGACCCTCTGCAAGGCCGGGGCCATCGTCCTGCACAACAATGGACACTTTGCTTGGCGGGAAATTGGACAATTGGACGTGCACGATCTTACCGAACCTGACGGCATTTTCCACGATGTTGGTGACTGCCCGCGTCAGCCCTTTCTGCTTGCATGAATATCCGAATCTCTCGGGCCCGACGTAAATCACCGTGTGTCCAACATCGGAGAACCCGGCAACGATTGTCTTCATCAGGGCTGCAATATCAACCTTTCGAAGCGGCTCGTCGCGCGCCGTGCTGCTCAGATATTGAAGGCTTTCCTCGATCATCGCGGTCAATGTGGCGATATCGTCAAGCATCAATTGTTTCGACGGGGTCTCCTTTGATCGCTCCACGCGCATTCTTAGACGCGTTAGTGGTGTTCTCAGGTCGTGGCTTACGGCGGTCAGCATCCGCGTGCGGTCATCAACCATCTTACGTATTCTACGCCGCATATCGTTGAGCGCCGTTGCGAGGGTGCGAAGCTCCTTGGCGCCTGCGACAGTGAATAGCTGCTCCTCGCTGCCGTCGAGCCGCAAGCTCTTTGCCGCTTCGGCAAAACGGACAAGAGGCGACGTGATCACGCCACCTATGTAAAGCACCAGCAGAAGCATCGGGAGGATCAACATCAGGATCTTGGCAATGAGTTCGACAACCGTGCCGAAGACGGCTGGATAGGTATCAGCGTCAGAGAACCGTACCAGGAGGCCACGCTTGGCGTCGACACGCACCGCCAGGGCATTGTGTTCCGCATCCTGCGGAAGAACAGCGGCCTCAAAATCAGTGGGCAGCACGTCGCGAAGCTCGTCGGCGATAAATTGCATATCCCCTTGGTGGCTGCTTCCGACGTTAAGATCACGCCACGGCAAAATCCTCATCTCCAGACCGATGGGAGCGCTCGCTCGCAGCAGCTTCTCGGCGTCGGCATCGTCCGCGCTGTTTCTGAGTTGCTCTACGATCAATTCGATCTGTGTGCTTCTGACCGCAATCACTTGCTTAGCCTGGAAGATGTACGGCTCCGGCAAGAGCGCGATAACGCTAAGAAGCACTGCGGGAATAGGGATCGCAGCGAGCACGACGAACTGGAGTCGAATGGGCGCCCGTCTGAACCGACCGATCATATGGCTACCGCGACCTCCGGAGTGAAGATGTAACCGCCCAGCCGCACTGTCTTAATGAAAGTGGGCTCCTTATAGTTCGGCTCTATCTTTTGCCGGATACGGCTCACATGCACATCAATGCTGCGCTCGACAGGTCCGGCAGCGCCAGCGTGGGTGCGAGCAAGTATGTCTTGCCGGTTCATCACCTGTCGAGGATTCTCGCAGAACACAAGCAGCACATCAAATTCCGCCGTCGTGAGCGGCACATGGACACCGTCAATGTCAGTCAATTCGCGAGTGACAGGATCTATTCGCCAGCCCGCGAACGTCATCGGGTCCTGGCTTGGCTTGAGTTGGCTTGAATACGACGATCGCCGCAGCAGCGCCTTTATTCTCGCCAAAAGTTCCCTCGAACTAAACGGTTTTGTGACATAGTCGTCGGCCCCCAGTTCCAGTCCGACGACTCTGTCCACCTCTTTTGTCAGCGCGGTAAGCATGAGGATGGGTGTAGTATCGGATGCCCTGATCCTTCTGCAAATGCTAAAACCGTCCTCACCCGGCAGCATTCCGTCCAATACAATAAGGCTGAACTCTTTCTTTTTGAGAACGCGGTCCATTTCCATGGCCGATCCGACTGTCTCGGCGACGTAGCCCGCCTCTTTCATCAGTTCGATCAGCATAGTCGCTATATCCCGGTCATCCTCGACGACGAGAATTCGGGCTGAAGCTGGAGTGATGACATCATATCCGACGTTTTCCATAGGCTTGGCCATTTTGTTGCCCTTTCCCCTTCGGAGTAACACGCTGCTCATCATGGCTGTCAGCAACAATTGTGTTTAATTTTGTTGCTGTGGTCCCCGGCAGGCCTCCTCCCGGCCCAACAGTCGCCGCGTCTGCGGCAGCGATCCCATCCGCGCGGCGCGGACCAGCGCTTCCGGCGGGCGCTAGGCCGCTGCGCCTTAGCAACTCTTAACAATACATAACCCACCGCAATGACAAATCGGGATTAATGCCGCCCAGGAGCGATTGCGAAGAACGATCGCCATACGCGGTGCTGCCGGTGGAGACCTAGATGTTTCCGCTGGGTGGCGGCCCCGGAACAAGGCGGTAGACATGCATCGACTAGTGGCCATCACCATGATGGCCTTTCTTGCTGGCTGTTTCGCGCCGGGCCGTAATGCCTGCCAATCGAAGGCCGCGATGAAGGCGGCCTATCGCAGGATTGTCGGTATGGGCGGTCTTGGAGCGTGCCTGATCGTGTCAGGCTGCACGACCGTCGCCAGCGTTCAGGAACCTGATTTGAAGATCGCGAATGCCTGGCACGCGACCTTTCCGCATGGCGGCCGGACCGGCGATCTCGTGTCCTGGTGGTCCACGTTTTCCGATCCATCGCTGACGGCCCTCATTGCATCTGCGCAGGCGGAAAGCCCCAGTCTCGAGTCCGCCGCTGCAGAGATCGAGAGGGGGCGCGCCACGCTGGCATCTACGCAGGCGAGCCTTTTTCCGGGGCTTGGCGGCTCGGGATCGCTCGCCCGCTCCGGCACGGGCGGCAACAAAGCCAACCAAGTTGCTGCCGCTACGACGGTGAGCGGCAGCCTCGACGCTTCTTGGGAAATCGATCTGTTCGGCAAGACGCGGCAGAGGAGCGAGGCTGCGCGGCTGCGGGTCCACGAGCGCACCGCCGATTGGCACGATGCGCGCGTCTCACTCGCGGCGGAGGTGGCGGACTACTATATGCAGTACCGTGCCTGCCGGCAGCTGGAGCAAGTTTATACCACCGAACTCGCCTCGCAGCGCGAGACGATCCGGGCAATGGAAATGGCCGCAACCTCCGGCCTTACGTCGAGCGCCGACCTTGCGCTAGGGCGGGCGAGTGCTGCTACCTCGGCCTCGACACGGACCGCCCAGCGTGCCGAGTGCGAGGTTCTCGTCAAATCTCTCGCCCGCCTTATCGGCGGTGACGAGCCTCACGTCCGCGATATTCTGGCGATGGGCAAGCACGGGTTACTCACGCCGAGGACCCTCAAGCTATCCGCCGTGCCTGCCGACGCCTTACGGCAGCGCCCCGACATCGACGCCCTTGAGCTCGAGGTCGCTGCATCGCTCGCCGAGATCGGCGCGGCAAAAGCCGATCTCTATCCGAGCCTCAGCCTCGGCGGCTCGGTCACGATCGACAGTTCATCGCTGATGGGAACCTCTCTGCCCTGGTCCTTCGGCCCGGCCATCTCGATCCCGCTCTTTGACGGTGGCTCGCGCCGGGCGGCAGTGGGCAGCGCGGCAGCCGCATATAAGGTGGCGGTGGCCGCCTACAAATCAGGTGTGCTGGACGCGGTCGCCGAAGTCGAGACCGCACTCGTGCGGATCGACAGTACGCGACGGCAGATCGGCGACGCCAGTGTCGCGGCGCGCAACTACCGCGCCTACTTCAAAGCCGTGGATTCGAACTGGAAGGCCGGTGGCGCAAGCCTGCTCGACCGCGAGGACGCCCGGCGTTCGGCGCAGTCGGCGGAGGTCTCGCTCATCGAAATCCGTCGTGACTCCGTGCGCTATTGGATCGCCCTCTACAAGGCGCTCGGCGGCGGCTGGGATGCGAGCGCCTCCTCATCCAAGGACCTGCCGCAAAAATCGAAAGAAAACCTGCTCTGATGCGATCTTCACCTCTTCTCCTCGCCGCTTTCCTGAGCGGGATCCTTGTTTTCGCCGCAGAGCCCGCGCTCGCGCAACAGAACGAGGCGGCAGCGCTTACCGTCGCAGTGGCAAAGCCCGCGGAACGCCAGTGGCCTGAAACGATACCCGCCAGCGGCTGGCTGAAGCCCTGGCACGAGGCCGTAATCGCCGCGGAAATCGGCGGCCTGCGTGTGACCGATGTCCTTGCCGATGTCGGGTCGGTTGTCTCAAAGGATCAGCCCCTGGTTCGGCTGGCCGACGAAACGGTGCGCGCGGAACTGCGCAAGGAAGAGGCTGTGCTGGCAAGCGCCAAGGCGGACCTCGCAAAAGCCAGGACGAGTGCGGGCCGAGCACGCAAGGTGCAGGGAAGCGGTGCGCTTTCTGAGGAGAAGATCACCGAATACCTGATCGCCGAGCAGACTGCGATCGCGGGTGTCGAATCCGCCGAAGCGTCGTTGGAAAGCCAGAAGATCAAGCTTGCTCAGGCGACCATTCTGGCCCCGGACGACGGGCTGATCACTGCCCGTTCGGTCCAACTCGGCGCTGTCGTTTCCTCCGGCACGGAGCTGTTCCGTCTCGTGCGCCAGCAGCGCGTCGAGTGGCAGGCGGAAGTGTCTGCACGTTATTTGCCTCGCATCAAGGAAGGCCTGACCGCCACGATCGTCGGTCCGGAGGGGCGGCGCATCAACGGGACCGTGCGGCTCGTCGGGCCGACGGTCAGCACCGATACCGGAAGGGTGCTCGCCTACGTGGCGCTGCCGGCGGAAGCGCACCCACCCATTGGCCTTTACGTCACCGGCCAGATCGAGCTTGCGACCACGAAGGCATTCACCGTGCCCGAGACGGCGCTCGTGGTGCGTGACGGCATCGCTTACGTCTTCACCGTGGATGCAGACATGCGTGCGTCACGCGTCCGTGTTGAAACCGGCCGCCGCAATGCCAGCGAAGTGGAAATCCTCTCGGGCCTTGATCCCTGGGCCGACGTGGTGACGACGGGCGGCGCCTTCCTTTCGGATAAGGCGCTTGTCCGGGTAGAGGAGGAAGCACGATGAATTTTTCCGCCTGGTCGATCCGCAATCCGGTTCCCGCAATCCTGCTGTTCATCCTGCTCACCGTCGGCGGCCTGCTCGCCTTCGATCGTTTGGCGGTTCAGAACTTCCCCGACATGGTGCTGCCGACTGTCCAAATCAACGCCGCGCTCGAAGGTGCAGCGCCGGCCCAACTCGAAACCGAAGTCGCGCGCAAGATCGAGGACAAGCTCGCCTCCCTGAACCTCCTAGAGCACGTCACAACCACGATCACGGACGGCGCGGTCAGCATCAATGTCTCATTTCAGCTGGAGAAGGACGGCGAGGCAGCGCTGAACGAGGTGCGCAATGCCGTCGACAGTATGAGCGGTGACCTGCCCGCCCAGATGCAGACACCAAGCGTGACGAAAACGACGGCGCAGGGATCACCAATCCTTACCTACGCCGTGCGCTCCATCCGCCTCAACGAGACGGAACTCTCGTGGTTCGTCGACAACGACATGACGAAGACCTTGCTTGCCGTGCCCGGCGTCGGCCAGGTCAGCCGCATCGGCGGCATCGATCGTGAGGTGCATATCGATCTCAATCCCCAGCTGATGAGTTCGCTCGGCCTTAGCGCTGCAACCGTTTCCGCGCGGCTCAAATCCGTGCAGTCGGACGCTTCGGGCGGCCGGGCCGAAATCGGCGGCAGCAAGCAGGTGATCCGCACGCTTGGCGCGGTTTCGTCGATCGAGGCGTTGAGGGCGCTCGCAATCCCGCTTCCGAGCGGAGCTCTGGTGCGTCTGGACGAGATCAGCACGGTTACGGACAACTTCGCCGACCGGTCGTCCATCGCCTATCTCGACGGCAAGCCGGTAATCGCATTGCAAGTCAAGCGCTCCAACGGCTTTTCGGATACGGGCGTCGCGACGGCTATCCAGGTGGCCATGCAGAACTTCGCCGCCGCCAATCCTGATGTCGAGATTGTCGAGGCGTACAGCACGATCGGGCCGATTATCGAAAACTATGACGTCTCCATGCACATGCTCTACGAGGGCGCGATCCTCGCAATCGTCGTGGTCTGGCTCTTCCTGCGCGACTGGAGGGCAACCTTCCTTTCGGCGGTGGCGCTGCCCCTATCGGTCATCCCGACCTTCCTTGTGATATACATGGCGGATTTCAGCCTCAACACGGTGACGCTGCTCGCGCTCTCGCTTGTGGTCGGCATCCTCATCGACGATGCGATCGTGGAGATCGAGAACATCGCGCGCCACCTGCAAATGGGGAAACCGCCGAAGGAGGCCGCGCTCGAAGCCGCAGACGAAATCGGCCTTGCCGTCATCGCCACGACCTTCACGCTCGTTGCCGTCTTCCTGCCGACTGCCTTCATGGGCGGTATTCCCGGCCTTGTCTTCCGCCAGTTCGGTGTGACGGCAGCCGTGGCGGTTCTCGCCTCCCTGGTCGTCGCGCGCCTGCTGACGCCGATGATGGCCGCTTACATGATGAAGGCGCATCCTGTCGAGGCAAAGGACGGCCGGATCATGCGCGCCTACCTAGCCATTGTTAAAACCTGCCTGCACCATCGCAAACTGACGGTCCTTGGCGTCTGCCTGTTCCTCGGCCTGTCGATTTCGACGATCCCGTTCCTCAGTTCCGGTTTCCTACCCGCGTCGGACGATGCGCAGACACAAGTCACTCTGACGCTGCAACCCGGCAGCACGATTGAGCAGACGGACGCGATCACGCGGCGAGCCGCAGAGATTGTTTCCCGACTGCCGGACGTGACGCATGTGTTCTCCTCCGTCGGAAGCGCCTCTTCAGGTGACCTGATCGATTCCTCGACGACCGTCGATACGGCGGCCGCCTCGCTCGTCGTCGACCTGAAGAAGATCGGCGAACGCACCCGCAAGCAGACCGAGATCGAGAATGATATCCGGCAGGCACTCGCCATTCTTCCTGGCGCCAGGATCGCTGTGGGTACGGGCGGCAACGGCACGACACTGGAAATCACGCTGGCCAGCGACGATTCCAATGCGCTCGGCCAGGCAGCCGGCGCGCTCGAAGAGCAACTTCGCACGCTGCGGGGGATCGGCGCGGTTACCTCCAGTGCCTCCCTGCAGGCCCCTGAAATCCAGATCGTCCCGAACCTCGACCGCGCGGCCGCTCTCGGCATCACGGCGGAAGCGATTTCCGAAGCGGTTCGCGTGGCCACCAACGGCGATTATTCCTCCTCGCTAGCAAAGCTCAACCTGCCGCAGCGCCAGCTTCCTATCCGCGTCCGGTTTGATCCCAGCAACCGTACGACGTTTGATGACATTGCCAATCTTCGCATTGCTGGCGCCAGGGGCAGCGTCGATCTCGGCTCGGTCGCCGAGATCAGCATCGGCGGCGGCCCGTCGGAGATCAGCCGCATCGACCGCTCGCGAAATGTCACGCTGTCGGTCGAACTCAACGGGCGCATCCTCGGCGACGTCTATCGCGAAGCGCAGGCACTGCCCGCCCTTCAGCGCCTTCCAGACGGGGTGAAACTCGTCGAACAAGGGGAACTGGAGCGCAGCTCCGAGCTCTTCGGCAGTTTCGCCATCGCCATGGCAATCGGCGTTTTCTGCATCTATGCCGTGCTGGTCCTGCTCTTCCATGATTTCTTCCAGCCGGTGACGATCCTTATGGCGCTTCCGCTGTCTCTTGGCGGCGCCCTGCTGCCGTTGGTGCTGACCGGCACGAGCTTTTCCATGCCGGTGGTGATCGGGCTGCTCATGTTGATGGGTGTGGTGACGAAGAATTCGATCCTGCTGGTCGAATACGCGATCATCTCACGCCGGGCCGGTCTCTCGCGGTTCGACGCCCTCATTGACGCTTGTCACAAGCGTGCTCGTCCGATCGTCATGACGACGATCGCGATGGGATGCGGCATGCTTCCCGTAGCGCTCAGTCTCAGCGGCGGCGACTCCAGTTTCCGTCAACCGATGGCAATTGTCGTTATCGGTGGCCTGATGACTTCCACCGTCCTCAGCCTCGTCGCCATTCCCGTCATCTTCACCTTCGTCGATGACTTTCTCAGGCTTCTCAAGCAGCTTGTCGGCATAAGACAGCCTGCGCCCTCGCCGGCTTCCACACCTGAAGATGGGGGGCGGTTCGGGGCACCACTTTGCGGGGAGCGGCCCTGGGAGGCACCTCCACTTGGATCCAGCCGTCGTGGACCAGACGCGGCATCGAACTGGGCTGCAACGCCCGCGGACGGGCGTTTGCCTCCTGCTGCCAGACAACCAGCACGTCGGAATTGAAGCCGATGGCTCGCTGCACTTCAGCCGAGGTGGCGAACCGTCGCGCTGTCCGCCTCTTCGGAAATGGCGCGGATCGGGACCGGCGGTTGCCACGAAGGATCGGCCGACCATCAGGTCCATTCTTATTATTCAGACAAAGTACATTGGTGACGTTGTCTAAATGTCAGAAATGCGCCCTTATCGGACATCGAGACCAGCGTCGCTGTGCGCTCAGAAACGGACCCTCTCGATCCAGAATCGGCAGCTGGATGGACCAGCAAGTGCGCCGACGAGCAAGCGCGCCGAGCAGCAGACGCGCTAGGCCGAAGAGTCTAGCACCTGGTCGGTGATCGGTCGGGTCCCAAGCCAATTTCCTCCTGCCGCGCTCCACTTTATTGCAAGACGGTCAAATTTGAGCTTCCGCATTCATGCTTTGTCGAGCGTATCTCTTAGAGTCGCTTAAACCTTCTGCGCCGTAAGTTTTAGCCGTGCTGAATCGCCGTCAGCGCCGATGACGACGAAATAGGAGAACGCAATGACTCGCAATCACGTTGAACGTCTTGGAGAGTTCAGGGAAATCCTGGTCGCGACTCGACGCGAAGGAGTCCGTAACGTGCACCATACCCGCGACGCAATGCGGGCAAGTGGCTTTCAGATCGGGGACAGCGACGGCTCCAGCTACGGAGCTGAGCTAAAGGAGCTCCAAGAGGAAATCGAGGCAGTCGATCGCGCCATCGAAGACGAGAAGCGGCTGGCCTTGGCCCTTGAGAGTGCGGCTCAATCCCGCCGACCAATTAAGCCGAGAATCGTGAAGGGAACATAGAGTCGGAGACGGCCCTTGGTGCCCGTCGCGCGGATTCGCCTGCGACATCGTGTCGGGCTCGTCGCCGCCGTGCTACAGAGCCCTGAACGTCATCCGTTGCCATCAAACGTGGGGCAGGGGCGGCCGAAGCCGCCCTGTGTCGATGTCGACTTCGCTATGTCCATCGTTGTCGATGCCGTCGCTACCCTCGCCAACGGCGTTCCTAAGGTATCCGATCTGAAACGCGATATTTGGACATGAAATCACGGAGGCCAGCTTCTGGCGCAAAGCGGTCGGCACTACCCTGGATGAAAAGGTCGGCTTTCTAGCCCCATCATCCCGAAAGCGGACGTTCCGCTTCCGGCCCGAAACGGTCATTTCATTCCAGTCGCCAATTTGCGTGAAGCGGTCCGCGTGGTACAGGGCGGCGCAAGAAGGATGGTTCAGTCAAAGAAGCCCGCATCCTCTTCACTGAGATACTTGCTGGCTGCTTCGGCGTCGATATCGAGGCCCAGCCCCGGCGCTTCCAGCAGGTCCACCATGCTGTCCTTCACGATCTGCGACGGCAGGCCGATTACGAGGTCCTCCCACCAGGGGTCGGAGGCGCTCGGGTATTCGAAGGCGATGTAGTTGGCGGGCAAGGTGGCGCAGACATTGATCAACGCGCCGAGGCCAAGCAGGCCGTTCGCCGTGCCGTGCGGCGCCATCAGGATCGAGTGCATATGGGCGTGCTCGGCTACCCATTTCAGCTCGGCGATGCCACCGATATCGGCCGGGTCCGGACCGATGATACGGACCGCCTGCGTTTCGATCAGCTCCTTGAAATTATGGCGCAGGTAGATCTGCTCGCCGGTATGGATTGGCGTCGAGGTGGAGGTGGTCAGCTCCCGATAGGCCTGCGGATTGACCCAGGGCACATAGTCGCCAGTCAGCATGTCCTCGAGCCACATCAAATTGTACTTCTCGACCGCGCGAGCAAACTTAATCGCATCGGGCAGCATCCAGCCCGGGCCGCAGTCGAGCGCCAGGCTGACCTTTTCGCCCAGCACTTCCTTCATCGCGATCACGCAGTCGAGCATGTGATTGAAACCGCGCTCGCTGATCACGCCTTGATCCATGGCACCGTGATAGCCGGCCTTTTTCTGCGTCACGCCGTAATGGAAGCCCTCGATGGTGTCCTTCATGTTGGAGTGGAACGAGATTCCTTGCTTGATCATGAAGAAGTTCTGCGGCTGCTCCATCATCCATTTGACGTCAGCGGCGTAATCCTCCGGCCGGTCGCCCGTGCGTTTCTGGCGGATCGAGCCGTTGTAGACGCGCACCTTGTCGCGCACCTTGCCGCCAAGCAGTTTGTAGGCCGGCACGCCTGCGGCCTTGCCGGCAATGTCCCACAGCGCATGCTCGATAGCGCTTACCGCCGCGCCATAGGGCTTGAAAGAGCCGCGTTGGCGGATCTTCAGCATCACCCGCTCGACGTCGGTCGGGTCCTCGCCGATCAGTGCCTCGCGAAAATGCAGCACCCACGGCTTCAGGTAGGGCTTGGTGTACTCGACCTCGCCCAGGCCATAGAGGCCCTCGTCGGTGACGACGCGAACGATGGGGTGCTTGCCGATGACGGCACAGCGGAGATCGGTGATCTTCATGTTCGGTTCTTTTCGCCTCAGCTCCAGGTGCGATCCCAGGAATACTCGTTGTCCCAGTGATCCGTGGGCTGCCAGATGCCGGTGACACCCGGCTGCAGATGCTGCGAGATCACCTCGTCGATGACGTCGTCGATCCCCAGGCCCGGCTTGTCCGGAACAGTGATAAAGCCGTCCTTCACGAGCGGCTTGGCAACGCCGGTGACGATATCGTCCCACCAGTCGACATCGACAGAATGGTATTCGAGCGCCATGAAGTTTTCGGTCGCGGTCGCGACATGTGCCGCGGCCATTGCGGCGATTGGACTTTCCGCCATATGGATCGCCATAGCGACGCCGTGGTCCTGCGCCATGTCGCCGATCTTCTTGGTCTCGAGAATGCCCCCGCTGGTGAGCAGGTCTGGGTGGATAACGGAGAGGCCGCCGCTCTTGAGCAGAGGTTCGAAGCCCTCCTTGAGGTAGATGTCCTCGCCGGTGCAGATCGGCACCGTGGTGGCGTCCTGCAGTTGTCGGTACTGCTCGGTGTACTGCCATGGGATCACATCCTCGAGCCAGGCTGGCACATATTTTTCAATCCGCCTGGCGAGGCGAATACCGTTCTGCAGCGAGATGTGGCCGACGTGGTCGATGGCGAGCGGAATATCCATGCCGATAATTTCGCGAACCTCGGCAATGTACTGCTCAAGCAAGTCGAGGCCCTTGTCGGAAAAGTGGAGGCCGGTAAACGGGTGGGGGACGTTATGCAAATCGTAGGCGGCGTTGCGGGCGCGTCGCTCTTCAAGGGTCTTGACCTGGCCGCGGCCGGGCTGGACGCGGTATCCATCAAGTGAGCCGGCAGGAGACACGACCGCACCGGGGACGTCGGCGATCTGCATCAATCCCAGATCCATTTTTAGGAACGTGAAGCCGAGCGCCATGCGCTGCTTGAGGCGCTTGCCGGTCTCGGTGCCGCTCGGCACGGTGGCGTCGGTATCGCAATAGAGGCGCACCTTCTCCCGAAACCGGCCGCCGAGCATCTGGTAGATGGGGACGCCATAGGCCTTGCCGGCGAGATCCCACAGCGCGATTTCGACCGCCGAGACGCCGCCGCCTTGCCGGCCGTGCCCGCCGAACTGTTTGATCCGGCGAAACAGGCGGTCGATGTTGCACGGGTTCTCGCCAAGCAGCCGGCTCTTCAGCATCAGTGCGTAGGTGGCGCTGGCGCCGTCGCGCACCTCGCCAAGTCCGACGATGCCCTGGTTGGTGTAAATCTTGAGCAGCGTTGAGGTGAACGGCGCGCCGATGATTTCGGCTACCCGCATGTCGGTGATGCGAAGCTGGGATGGCTTAGAGTTCGCGTTCACCCGATTGAGCGCCTCGTCGGCGCCACCCGTCTTTGCCATGACTTATCCTCGTTCTGGTGGTTGGGGCTTGTCGCCCGTACGCCGGCCGGCATAGAGCGTTGCTAGCCCAGCTCAATCTCATGGGCCTGCAGGTAGTCGCGGTTCATCTCAATACCGAGACCAGGCCTAGACGTCAGCTTGAGGCTGCCGTTCGAGACGTCGAGTGGCCTGTCGATGAGGTGATCGTATTTGCCCAGGTTCCACTCCGACGTTTCGAGCTTGTAGAAGTTAGGAACGGTCATCATCACCTGCGCTCCCGCAACCACGTTGATCGGTCCCGCGGCGTCATGTGGCGAGACCGGGACGTAGTAGGCTTCGCATAGGGCAGAAATCTTCTTGAGTTCGGTAATGCCGCCGGTCCAGGTGACGTCCGGCATGATGTAGTCAGCGAGCCTGTTCTCGAGCACCGGCACGAAATCCCACTTCGTGTGGCCGCGCTCGCCCCACGAGATGGCGGCACTGACCTTTTCACGCACCTGCTTGAGGGCGTTGAGGCTCTCGGGCGGGCAGGGCTCCTCGAACCAGTCGATCTGGCCGGCTTCCTCGAGGCTACGACAGAGGCGAATGGCCGTGGGAACGTCGAAGCGGCCATGCGCATCGATGAGGATGTCGACATCGGGCCCCGCCGTTTCGCGGATCAGAGCCGTGAGTTCGGCGGCTTCGCGCTCGTCCTTGCGGGTCATGCTGCCATCGAGGTAGCCGTCTCGCTGTTCGCGGGGCAGGCCATCGGCGCTGCGGCCCTGGTGGGGGTACGGATCGAACTTGAGCGCGGTGTGTCCGGACTCGACGATGTCCAGAATTTCGCGGACCACAGCCTCCTTGCCGGTGAATTTGGCCTGGTTGGGATGGGTGTAGAGCGCGATTTCATCGCGTACCGGTCCGCCCAGCAGCTCGTAAATCGGCTTACCGAGGACTTTGCCCCGGATGTCCCAGAGGGCAATATCGATGGCGCTCACGCATTCGACGGCGGCGCCGCGGCTGCCCATGTAGGTGAAGCTGCGAAAAATCTTGTGCCAGAGATGCTCGATACGTGCTGGATCCTCGCCTGTCACGGCCACACCGATCTGCCCCAGGATCGTGCAGAGAGCGCGGTTGGCGAGCCTTGTAGTGGTGGTGATCTCTCCCCAGCCACTCACCCCCTCGTTGGTCGTCACTTCGACGAACAGGAACTCTCCCCAATAAGAAGCATCGGACTTGATCAGCCACGGCCGAATGCTCGTGATTTTCATCTCAATTCCTTTATCTGAAATCGTCAGGGCTAACGATGTTCGAGACTGGATCTTCGTTCCTATCCGGCCCGAGCGGCGTTGCGCGCACGCATCTGTTCGAGGATATGCCGGCCGGAACCCTCGACATGGCGGGAAACGAGTTCGGCCGCCTTGTCGGCTTCTCCCGCTTTTACGTGCGCGATGAGTTCGCGGTGCTCGCGAATGATCGCGGCACGCCGCGCGAGCGTGAAATTGAAACGCCGGCTGACTGCTCGCAGCACCTCGCGATGCTTCCACCAAAGTTCGGCGGCATGGCGGTTATAGTGCCGCTGGTACATCACGGTATGGAAAGCGGTATCAAGCTCACTGTGCCTGAAGGTGTCGGCAAAGTTGTTCTCTTCAATCAGGCCTTGGAGACGTTCGAGTTCGGCGATGTCCTCGCCGGTCGCCATATTCACAAACCATCGCGTCAGGGCCGGCTCGATCAGAACACCGATTTCATAGATATCCCGGACAAAATCCTGATCTATGGGTCGGACGCGCGCCCCGCGGTTGGGGAGAAAGGTGACAAAACCCTCCCCGCGCAAGAGTTGCAGGGCCTCGCGCACGGGGTTGGTCGAGGTGCCGTGACGCCGGGCGAGATCGGTGACCACAAGCCGTTCGTTGGCGGCGAGCCGTCCCTCAATGATGTCTTCCCTGATCAGTTCATAAAGCGAGGCGCCCTCGCTGGAGGCCATGGGGTCAGTCTCCACCGGTGGCACGGCTTTAAAATCATCTATTTCGGCCAAGGCCGGCTCCCCTGATCAATACATACCCTGCCCGATATCACACACGGTTTTCACAAACAATGTACGATCCAGCGCGTTGACAGGCAATCCACGATCTGAAAACGTACAAAATGATCGAAGGGATACATAGAACAGAAAGGCGTCCCGCGGTCGAACGAGCTAGACCGCTTTGCCTCGGCGCAGGGCGGCATGGAGAACCAGGGAGGATACCTATGACGAGGATTACGCTCGGCAGTGCGGTCCTGCGCGGCACTGTCGCCACTGCTTTGATGGCATCGCTGACGTCCACATCGGCGCTCGGAGCGCCGCCGGTCGACCTCAGCAAGTGGTCGCCGGAATATGTGCGCTCCATTGCGGGCACACAGGATTTTGACACCGCGGCCGATTGCGCCAAGGTCACCCCACTCGACTACAAGGGGCGACTGACGTTCTGGTATCAGGGCGTGTTCGAGGGCGACCCCGACCTTTTGCGCCAGTACTACAAGGATTTCTTCGAGACCTTCCGCAAGACCTATCCGAACATCCAGCTCGAGGAACAAGCCCTCACCTATAACGACCTTCTTGACAAATTCCGCACGGCGCTCCTGGGCAATGCCGCGCCGATGGCGGTCCGCCTGCAAATCCTGGGTGGTACCGAGTTCGCCTCAAAAGGCTACCTGGAGCCGCTCAAACCCGAGGATGTCGGGTATTCCACCGAGGACTTCTGGCCCGGCGCCATGAAGGCCGTGACCTGGGAGGGGGTGACCTACGGCATTCCAACCAACAACGAGACGATGGCGTTCATCTGGAACGCCGACATCTTCAAGCGTGCGGGCCTCGATCCAGACAAGGCTCCGGCAACCTGGGACGACGTCGTCAAGTATTCCAAGCAGATCCACGACAAGCTCGGCATTGCCGGTTACGGCCTCGTGGCACGCAAGAATGCCGGCAATACGCCGTACCGCTTCATGCCGCAGCTGTGGGCCCATGGCGGCGGCGTCTTCGACGAAGCCACCGCGAACCCGACCTATGAGGAGGTCAGGCTCGATAGCCCGCAGAGCAAGGCCGCCCTGCAAGCCTCGTACGACATGTATGTTCGCGACAAGTCGGTTCCGGTTTCGGCGCTCACCAACCAGCAGGCCGATAACCAGCCCCTGTTCCTCGCCGGCCAGCTCGGCATGATGATCTCGCACCCGTCCGACTACGACGTCATGCTCGACCTGCAGAAGAAGGCGACGGGCGCCGACAAGGACAAGGCGCAGACCGTCATCGACAACATGCGCTACGGCCTGATTCCCACTGGCCCCGACGGCAAGCGCGCAGTCGTGTTCGGCGGCTCGAACATTCACATCCTGAAGCCCGAATATGTCGAGGGCGGCAAGGTCGACGAGCCGGCCGCAAAGGCTATCATCTGCATGTGGACGAGCCCTGAATGGTCGCTGAAGATGGCCTATGCCGGCTCGAACCCGGGCAACCTTAACGGCTTCAAGACCAAATGGATGAAGGAACGTCTGGACAACATCAAGTTCCTCGATGTGACGACCTCGATGCTGCCATACGGCATCCCGTTCCCAGCACTGCCGCAGGCTCCCGAGATCATGAACATCATCGTCCCGGACATGCTGCAAAATGCCCTGACCGGAGCGATGACCGTCGACCAGGCAGCGGACGACGCGGCCAGGAAGGTAAGAGACCTGATGGGCGGACTCTAGTCCAGGCCTGACCGGCTGCACCGATAGTGCAGCCGGTTCGTTCAGAAGAAACAAGGGCGCGCCACAGTGACGATCGTGACCGGCAAGGCCGAGGCTCGCCAAAGATTGCAATCCGGCAGGCCCGGCGTGTTACGCGAGATATGGGAGCATCGCGCCGACTACGCGTACGTGCTCCCTGCGATCGCCGTGATGCTCGTCGTCATCGCCTATCCGATCTACTACACGATCGAGCTGTCGTTCTTCAAGACGCCGCCTGGCCTGCAACTTCGCGACAAGACCTTCATCGGCTTCGACAATTACGCGACCATCCTTACCAGCGAGGTGTTCTGGAGAGTCACCTGGAACACTCTGATCTGGACGCTGGGCTCCACTTTGATTGCCTTTGTCCTGGGGTTTGCCACCGCACTGGCGCTCCACCGCGAGTTTGTCGGTCGCGGTGTGCTGCGCGCAATCCTGATCATTCCCTGGGTCATCAGCGCGGTCGCCGCCTCCTATATCTGGAAGTGGATCTATCATTCGGACTTCGGGATCATCGGTGCGGTGCTGGTCGGCCTCGGATTGGCCGACCGACCGCCGAATTTCATCGACAGCGTCAGCACGGTGCTGCCTTCCCTGATCGTCGTCAATATCTGGCGCGAGTTTCCGTTTGCCATGATCATGATGATGGCCGGCCTGCAGACCGTGCCCGAGCAGTTGCTGCGCGCCGCGCAGGTCGACGGCGCCAGCGCCTGGCAGCGCTTCTGGCACGTCACCTTCCCGCACTTGCGCAACGTCTCGACGGTGACGATCCTGCTGCTCGCGGTGGCCAACTTCAATTCTTTCATCATTCCCTGGATCATGACCGGCGGCGGGCCGTCCAACGCATCGCATATCTGGATCACCCACATTTATGAGCTTGCCTTCGGCCGGCAGCGCTGGGGCGTGGCATCTGCCTATTCGGTGCTCCTGTTCCTCACCCTGATGACGCTCGGTTACTTCTACGTCCGTGCGCTAAGCGGTAACGAGCGGCAGGAGGGGAGCGCATGAGCACGACTGCCGAAACAGCCCCGCGAGCCTTGAGCTGTCGCCGGATACGCGTCGACGGATGGCGGTGGACCGGGCGCATCTTCCTCGCGTTCATGCTGCTTTACACCGCGGTGCCGATGATCTGGATGCTGATCACCTCGATCAAGTCCGGGTTCGCGGCGATGGAATTCCCGCCGCAATGGTGGCCGGACGAACCTACCCTCGCCAGCTACGAGAAACTGCTCGATCCCCAGAACAGCGTCGGCCAGGACTTCCTCCGCTTCTTCTGGAACAGCCTTTTCGTGTCGACCGTCACGACAATCCTCTCTGTGATCGTCGCCGTCCCTGCGGCCTACGCGTTTTCGCGCTTCAGTTTCCCCGGCCGGAACTTCCTGTTCTTTGCCGTGCTGCTGCGCAACATGTTCCCGGCGGTGATCTTTCTCGTGCCGCTGTTCATCCTGATGCGCCTGCTCGGGTTGATGAACACGCATGGCTCGCTGATTCTCACCTATCTCACCTTCGGCCTGCCGCTGGCGATCTGGTTGCTCAAGGGCTTTTACGACAACATTCCGGTGCAGCTCGAGCAGGCGGCGCGCATCGATGGGGCAACGCGGTTCCAGGCCTTCATCTTGATTGTGATGCCGCTCTCGGCGCCGGGGATCATCGCCACCGCGATCTATTCGTTCATCGGCGCGTGGAACGAGTACATCTACGCCTACACCTTCCTCACCAAGAACGACCAGTTGACACTGCCGGTCGGCATCCAGCGCTTCTTCTCGGAAAATACGACGGACTTTCCAGGCCTGATGGCGGCCAGCTTCATGATGAGCGTGCCCGTCGTGGTGCTGTTCCTCGTCCTGCAACGATACTTCGTACGCGCCCTTACAGAAGGCGCGGTCAAGCACTAGGGAGTTGCCGATGGCCCACGTGGTCCTCAAAGATCTCGTCAAGTCCTATGGCAGCTTCAAAGCTGTCAACCACGTGTCGCTGACGGTCAATGACGGCGAGTTCGTTGCGCTCGTCGGCCCTTCAGGCTGCGGCAAGACAACCACGCTCAATCTCGTCGCGGGGCTGATCCCGATCACATCGGGCGACATCGTCATCGGCGACCGGGTGGTCAACGACCTCGACCCCAAGGACCGGGACATCGCAATGGTGTTCCAGAATTACGCGCTCTATCCGCAGAAATCGGTTTACAAGAACCTGGCCTTCCCGCTGCAGATGCGCAAGCTGCCCCGGGACGAGATCGACAAGAAGGTCAAGGAAGCGGCGCGGGTGCTCGACATGACGCACCTGCTCGAGCGCAAGCCGCGCGAACTTTCGGGCGGGCAGCAGCAGCGGGTGGCCCTGGGCCGTGCGCTTGTCCGCGACCCCGCCGTGTTCCTCATGGACGAGCCGCTCTCTAACCTCGACGCCAAACTGCGCGTGCAGATGCGGTCGGAGATCAAGCGCTTCCACCAAGACCTCAAGGCGACGATCATCTATGTGACGCACGACCAGCTCGAAGCCGTGACCATGGCCGACAAGATGGCGGTGATGAACGGCGGCTACCTGCAGCAATACGATTCACCGGCGCAGGTCTTTGCCCATCCCGTCAACATGTTCGTCGCCAGCTTCATAGGCAGCCCGGCGATGAGCCTTATTCCGCTGCAGGCATCGACGGCAAACGGCAACTCTGTGTTGACCGGCGCGGAGGGCTGGAGCTTTGAGCTCTCGCCGCGCAACGCCCAGAAGGTCGCAAGGGCAACGACCAGGAAAGTCGTGCTCGGCGCACGTCACTCGACGATCAAGCTGCACAAGAGCGCGGTCCCCGGTGCCATTCCGGCCAAGGCCTACACGGTGGAGCCGACCGGAGACGTCACCTTCGTGCAGGCGTTCCTGTCCGGCGCCATCGTCAACGTCAGCGTGCCGCCGAACATTGCCGTCGCGCCCGATGAACAGATCTGGCTCGAGTTCGACCAGGAACGGATGCATCTGTTCGACGGCAAAACCGAAATGGCCCTCAAGGCCAACTGAGACAGGGCGCCAACTGAGACAGGGCGGATGCGTTTGAAACGTGGGCGTGGATGACTACGAAGCTTAGGATCACCGCGATCAAGCCCTATCCAGTGTGGGTAGGAACGCGCAACCAGATGCTCGTCAAGGTCGAGACCGACCAGGGCATCTTCGGCTGGGGCGAGAGCGGCTTGAGTGGTCGCGAGAAAGCGGTGGCCGGCGCGGTCGAGCACTATCGCGAGTTTCTCATCGGCCGCGATCCGATGCAGATTGGCCGGATCTGGCAGGAGCTTTATCGCAGCCAGTACTTCGAAGGCGGACGTGTTCTGCAGGCGGCGATTTCCGCCATCGACATCGCCCTTCACGACATCAAGGGCAAGGCGCTGGGAGTGCCGGTCTACGAGCTGCTAGGCGGCAAGCAGCGCTACCGCATCCCCACCTTCGCCTCGACCGGAGACGAGGCCGAAGGTGACGCTGCCATCGAACGAGCCCGTGAGCTACGCACACAGGGGTGGCAGGCGATCCGCTTCTTCCCCGCCGGGCAAAACAGCAGGGACATCTTCGAGCCGCGCGCGTCGATCGGCGCTACCGCCAGTATCCTTAACCGGGCGCGCGAGGCGCTGGGCGACGACGTCGTCCTCGGCATCGACTATCATCATCGGCTATCGGTGGCCGAGGCGGCGAGCTTCTGCAACAAGCTCGGCCGCGGCGTGCTTGATTTCCTCGAGGAGCCGATACGGGACGAGACACCGGAGGCCTACGAATCCCTGCGTACGATGACCGACATCCCCTTTGCCATCGGCGAGGAATTTGCCAGCAAGTGGCAGTTCCTGCCCTACATCGAGCGCGGTATCCATCAGTTCAACCGGCTCGATGTTTGCAATGTCGGTGGGCTCACCGAGGCGATGAAAGTCGCTGGCTGGAGCGAGGCGCACTATGTGGATCTGATGCCGCACAATCCCCTTGGTCCGGTGTGCACGGCCGCTACCGTGCATCTCGCCGCAGCGGTAGCCAACTTCGCGTGGCTCGAGACCAGGGGACCCGAAACAAAGCTCGGCTTCGACAATTCCGACTTCTTCCCGGTGCAACCACGGCTCGACGGGACCGACTATCCGGTCGGCGATCTGCCGGGGCTCGGCGTCGAGGTCAACGAGGAGGCGATCCAGGCGGCGAGCTTTCGTTTTTGGGAAGCGCCTCACCTTAAGCGCCGCGACGGTTCGGTTACGAACTGGTAGTTGCCTTTCAACCGGAGTCCACCATGACACATGCTCCCGACATCACCCGGCCGCCTAAAGACCTGATCGACGCGCTCCGGGAGATCGGCGCCGCGACGGTTGCCGGCACGCTTGGCCACATGGGCTTCCGCAATCCGAATATGGTGGGACCGGTGGCGCAGAACCACGGGAAGTCGATCGTCGGGCCGGCGCTGACGCTGCAGTTCATGCCGCAGCGGCCGGACCTCTTCACCGAGGGAGAATATTCCGATCCGGAGACGCAACTGCACCGGCACGTGCTCTACCACGCGCAGGAGGGCGATGTGGTCGTGGTCGACGCGCGCGGCGACATGAGTTCGGGCGTCTTCGGCGATATGATGTCGACGTATTTCAAAGGCAGGGGCGGGGCGGGCATCGTCATCGATGGATGCATGCGCGACCGGCCTAATGTTGAAAAGCTCGATCTGCCCCTATGGCTGCGCGGCTGGACGCCAAATTATCATGTGCAAACCAGCATCTATCCCAATGCCGTCAACGTTCCGATTGCCTGCGGCGGTGTCACGGTGATCCCCGGCGACATCATCGTCGCCGACGACGACGGGGTGGTGGTGCTTCCCGTCGCAATGGCCGCAAAGGTGATCGAAGAATCACAAAAGCATCACGATTGGGAGGAGTTCTCACGAGTGAAGCTCATGGAGGGCGCGCCGTTGCAACGCTATTATCCGCTGCATGACGATGCCCGCGGGGAGTACGAGGAGTGGCGCAAAACAAACCGCGTGAAGAACCCAAGTTAGCGGCCGCCGACGCGGTGGCGAACATGCCGAACTCGGCGATGGACAGCGTGTTGGCCAGCGCGATGAAATAGGCGAGCGAAAACACCAGCCGCCCGGCCGCGCCGCTGATCGCCGAAAAATAGTCGCGAACCAGCCTCCGTCGCTTGGCCACGAAAGCGCCGATCCGGGCGAGGGGCCGCCTTTGCGGGATGTTGCTAGCCTGAGTCATGTGTCGAGACAGCATAGGCTGGAAAGTTAACGCGCGGTTCTGAGTGCTTTCGTTGCGTTCAAGAAAGACACAACCGAAGAGGGAAACCTTGTCTTCAAGGCAGGGAAATTAACCTTTTGTTTCCTATGCTTGTTTAGCGTGGATTAACGAATGGCTGACCGCGCGTCCAAGCCGCCAAGGGCAAGCTCCACGACAATGGTCGACAGGCAAAACCGTGAAGATTGGAAGCGCGAGCGGTCCTTGCTGGCGCTCGGCCAGGCGATGCGCGGCGAAGAAGAACCATCGCTGGTTTCGCTCGGGGATCGGGCGGACCCGTCATGGCGCGAAGACGCCGCAACGCGCCATCGTCTCGCGCGCTCACGCCGCGAGGAGCGAGCGCATCCGGAATTATCGGCAACCCCGGAGCCCTCAGCGATCCCGGAACGCCCGATAACTCCAGAATTCTCGGCAAACGGCGAAACAAGCCAGTTTCAAACCGATCATGCATCCGCTTCGGCCGCCCGGATACCGCCTGAGACCGACGATGCCGTTGAAGCGGGCTATGCGGACGCCAGGCTGCGGGGAGGAGCCGTTTGCTGCCGGCGCCTCCGAGGACCGCCGTTCCGATGCCGATCCTCGACATGCCGCGTTCGATCCGCGATACACATTCGAACCTCGGTATCCCGCGTCCGATCCACGATATGCAACGTTCGAGCCCCAATACGCCGGTGACGAGCAGCGGTCTTCCCCTGAAGACGACGGCGGATGGAAGCCGTTGATCGATCCGATGCAGGTGGTCCGCGGCGTTGCCCGGTCGAAGCTGCTGATTGTTACCATGACGATACTCGGCGCCACACTTGGCATCGCGATCGCATTGTCGACGCCGAAGAAATACGATGCCACTGCAGAGCTGATCGTCGACCCGCGCGACCTGAAGCTCACCGACCGCGATCTTACCCAATCGGTGGTTGCGTCCGACGCCACGCTGGCCATCGTCGAAAACCAGGTTCGCGTGCTCACCTCCGGCACCGTTCTCAACAAGGTCGTGGACAAGCTCAATCTGGTCAACGATCCGGAGTTCAACGGGCAAGGTTCCGACGGACTGGGCGTGATGACGCTCATCCGATCGATCCTGTCGCGCAATGACGGGCCGGGTGCCGATGAGGGCCGCCGCCGTGCGCTGGCCGTCGCCAATCTGGCGGAGAGCCTTTCGGTCGAGCGCGGCGGCAATACCTTCGTCATCTCCGTCAGCGCCACCACGCAAAATGGCGAGAAGTCGGCGCTCATCGCCAACACGATGACGGACGTTTTCCTGCAGACCTTCGGTCAGATCCAGTCCGATACCGCTGGACGCGCGACCGACGAACTGACGGGCAGGCTCGACGAGCTGCGCAAGGGCGTGGAAGTGGCCGAGCGCAAGGTCGAGGATTTCAGGGCCGCGCACGACCTCGTCGACGCACAAGGCCATCTGATCAGCGACGACGAGATGCTCAAGCTCAACCAGCAGCTCGCCATCGCCTGCGCGCGCACGCTGGAACTCAACGCCCGCGCGGCGTCGGCGCGCTCGATCGACGTGAATTCGGTTCTGAGCAGCACCTTGCCGGAGGAGATCAACTCCAATACGATGAGCGAATTGCGCTCGCAATATGCGACGCTCAAGCAGGGGGCCGACCGCGCCGCGATCCGGTTCGGGCCGCGCCATCCCGAGCTCCAGGCGCTCAATCCCCAGCTTGCCGGCTCGCGCGAGCGTATCGCCGGGGAACTGCGCCGCATCGCCTCGTCGCTGCAGGTCGACTTGAGGCGCGCCGTGCAGCTCGAACAGGATCTGGCCTCCCGGCTGGCGCAGTTGAAGGTCCGCAGCGGCGACGTCAACAGCGACCTGGTTACCCTGCGCGAACTGGAGCGCGAGGCCGCCGCCAAACGCTCCGTCTATGAGCAATATCTTCTGCGCGCCAAGGAAACCGGCGAGCAGAAGGCACCGCCAATATCAACGTGATCTCCAAGGCCTTCGCCCCGCTCGAGCCGAACGGACCGTCGCGCGCCGTGACGGTGCTTGCCGGCCTGCTGGCGGGCCTCGCCTCTGGTGTCGGTCTGGGCGCCACGCGCGGCGCCTATGCGAGCCTGCGCGAAACCGCCAATTCGCGGCCGCGCCGCAGGGCACAAGAGCGCCGGACAGCCATTGAAGACAAAGCATACCAGGCGTCGCCGCCCGTTCCGCCCCATGCCGGACAGGTACCTCATCCGCAGCAGCAGCCGGTCTATCCTCGAGCCTCGTCGGACAAGGCAAATCAGGCTTCGGAAGCCGCTGAACAGCAAGCCTCCATCGAGGAAATCCGAGCCAGCCTGCGCGAATTCCGCGAAGCGGTTCGCGAACTCACCGAAAGCCGATCGCGGCGCTATTTCTGAGCGCCGAATAGAATAAAAGCCATCGGTTTCGAGTTAGCGGCATCAGACGGCGCTTTGACGGGATTGCCAGATCGGATTTTCGTGAAAATGCCGCCCGAAGCAGAACGATGTTGAGGGTGGTTCATGGCCGAGTTGATTGACGGAAAGAGCGTCGCCGAAGACGTGGTGCGGCGCGTCAAGGCCTTGACGATCGAACTGATGGAAAAGAGCGCGCACAAGCCCGGTCTTGCCGTGGTCATCGTCGGCGAGGATCCGGCGAGCCAGGTTTATGTCGCCTCCAAATCCCGCACCGCCAAGGAATGCGGCTTTCATTCGGTCCAGCACACGCTGCCGGCCGAGACCTCCGAACAGGAACTGCTTGATATCATCGGCGAACTCAACGCCGATCCCGGCATCAACGGCATCCTGGTGCAGCTTCCGCTGCCTGGCCATGTCGATGCGGGCAAGGTCATCCAGGCAATAGCGCCGCAAAAGGATGTCGACGGCTTCCACTTCATCAATGTCGGCAAGCTCGGCACCGGCGAACTGGAGACGGCGTTCGTGCCTTGTACGCCGGCCGGCTCGATGCTGCTGATCGAGCGTGTGCGCGGCAGGGATCTTTCCGGGCTCAATGCGGTGGTCGTCGGCCGCTCCAACATTGTCGGCAAACCGATGGCCAATCTTCTGCTTGCCGCCAACTGCACTGTCACCATCGCGCATAGCCGCACGAAGGATCTGGCTGCACTGGCGCGCACCGCCGACATTCTCGTGGCCGCTGTCGGCAGACCCGAAATGGTCAGGGGCGACTGGGTCAAATCAGGCGCCACCGTCATCGACGTCGGCATCAACCGCATCGCGGCGCCCGAAAAGGGCGAAGGCAAGACCCGCCTCGTCGGTGACGTCGCCTATGCGGAAGCGGCGAAGACGGCCGGCGCCATCACGCCGGTGCCCGGCGGCGTCGGACCGATGACCATTGCCATGCTGATGGCCAACACGCTAGCTTCCGCCTATCTCGCGGCCGGATTGAAACGACCGTCTTTCTGAACCTGGAAAGCCTCAGCTTTGCCGAACCTCACTGTTCCCTCAGAGCGGCTGGTCACGAACGATCCCGTTCAAGGCGGCCGGCAGTTCGGGTTCCTGCTGGTCGACAAGTTTTCCATGTTCTCGCTGGCCGCCGCAATCGACACGTTCCGGTCGGCGAACCGGCTGCTCGGCCACGACTTCTATGGCTGGACGACGGTGTCGGCCGACGGCGATGCCGTGATGGCCTCCAACGGCCTGCCGCTCAAGATCGACTACGCTGTCGCCGATCTGCCGCCGGTCGATATCCTTTTCGTCTCGGTCGGGCTGACGACGGAGTTTCCCGGCAAGAGCAAGGTGCTGGCGGCGCTGCGCAGCTGGGGCCGGCGCGGCAACGCGCTCGGCGCACTGTCGGTCGGCTCCTATCTGCTCGCCGAGGCAGGCCAGCTCGAAGGCTATCGCTGCACCATCCACTGGGAAAACCGCGCCGGCTTCGTCGAGCGGTTTCCCGACATCAACTGCACCGGCAATGTCTTCGAGATCGACCGCAAACGCTACACCTGCGCCGGCGGCACCACCTCCATCGACCTGATGCTGGAGATCGTGCGCGGCGATTTCGGCTCGGGCCTCGCCAACGGCGTCGCCAACCAGTTCCAGCACGAGCGCATCCGCTCCGCCGGAGACCGCCAGCGCGTCGGTCCTGAGCGCGACCTGACCGGCAAATCGGAAAAGCTGCGCCGCATCGTCGAGCTGATGGCCGATCATCTCGACGAGCCGCTGTCGGCGGTGCAGCTCGCCAAGTCGGCCGGCCTGTCGGTGCGCCAGGTCGAGCGCCTGTTCCTGCGTCACCTCACGGTGACGCCCGGCCGCTATTACATGCGGCTCAGGCTCGAGCGGGCGCGCGAATTGCTGCGCCAGACCAACATGCCGATCCTCGACGTGGCGATCGCCACCGGCTTCACCTCACACTCCTATTTTGCCCAGAGCTATCGGCTGCAGTTCGGCCGGCCGCCTTCCGAAGAGCGGCGCACGACGTACTGAGTGGTTTGGCTCAGTTGCGATGCGGCTTCGTGCACCGTCCGGGCTTGTGTCGCGACGCGGCGTCAAATAGCTTTCCCGCGCCAGCCGGCAGCGACTGAGGGGAGATTCTCATGGCGGGACTTGCACGGAGCATCGCTGCGGCGATCCTCCTGTTGTGGATGACGACGCTCGGCCTTGCTGCCGGCCGAGTCATCCTCATTCTCGATGCTTCCGGTTCGATGTGGGCGCAGATCGACGGCAAGCCCAAGCTCGAAATCGCCCGCGAATCGCTGCGAACGGTGTTGCAATCGGTCCCCGCCGATAGGGAAATCGGCTTCATGGCCTATGGCCATCGCGAGAAGGGCAGTTGCGAGGACATCGAGCTCATCGTGCCGCCGCGGGCCGGCTCGGCAGCTGCTGTTTCCGCTGCCGCCGACAGCCTGAAATTCCTCGGCAAGACGCCGCTGACATCAGCCGTAAGCCAAGCGGCCGAGGCGCTGAAATACACCGAGGACAAGGCCACCGTCATCCTGATCACCGACGGGCTCGAGACCTGCAATGGCGACCCGTGTGCGCTCGGCAAGGAACTGAACGCTGCCGGCGTCGACTTCACCGTAGACGTCGTCGGCTTCGGTCTGAGCGCGGACGAGGGCAGGCAGGTTGCTTGCCTCGCCGACAACACCGGCGGCAGATACATCCAGGCGTCCGACGAGCAAGCGCTGCGGGACGCGCTGGTCGAAACCATCGCCGCCGCACCTGCACCCGAACCAGCCCCTGCGCCGCAGCCGGCTCCCGAGCCGGAAAAGCCGGAGTTCAACTTCATGCCGGCCGTGGTGCTCGCCGAGGGCGGCGATCCCGTCACCGACGGCAATTCCTGGGAGATCTACAAGGCAAAGTCCGACGGCACGCGCGGCGATTACGTCACCACCGAATACGGAGCCTACAAGGGCGATCTGGAGCCGGGCGGCTACATAATTGTCGCACGCTATGGCGAGGCCAGGACCGAACAGAAGATCACGGTCGAGGCGGGCCAGGTCCACAAACCCCTCCTTACGCTGAATGCCGGCACGCTCATCATTCATCCGCGGCCAAGCGAGGGCGCGGATGTGGCCGATGGCGCGGCTGTCGTGATCGCCTATCCGGGCGTCGATACGCCCGCGACCTATTACGGCGACACGAAAATCGTATTGCCGGCCGGCGACCAGAAAGTGACGGTCAGGATCGGGCAGGGCGAGGTCACCGAAATCATCCCGCTCACTGCCGGCAGGATCGTCGACAAGGATATCATCGTCGCGTCGGCCATGTGGTTGCCAACGCCTACTACACTGCCGGCGGCGACAAGGCCGACGGTCCGGGCATCGGCTTCAAGGTGTTCAAGGCAAAAAAGAAGATCGACGGAACGAGGCAAGAGGTGGCTCATGCCTATGGGCCCGACAGCAAGTTCGATCTGCCGCCCGATGATTATGTGTTGATGGCGACGGTCGACCTTGCCATCGTCGAGCAGCCGTTCAGCGTCAAGGCCGGTGAGCATCAGGATCTGAAGGTCGCCATCAATGCCGGCGTGCTGGCGATCACCGCGCCGGGGGCCTCGAAGATCGAGATCTTCGATCCGAAGAAGGACATCAACGGCAACCGCAAATCGCTCGGCTACGCCTATGACGAGAAATATCAGGCGGCACTGCCGGCCGGCGACTACGCGGTCGTCTCGGAGAGGTTGGACAACAGCTCGAAGGAAAGCACGGTGACCATCAAGGCCGGCGAGCGAGCCGAGCTGACGGTGCAGTAGGGACGCAGCTCGACGCCGGCAAAAGGGCGGCCACGAGCCGCCCTTTTTCACTGCAGCGCAAATTCCGCCACGTTGTTTCCGAAGGCGCTGGCGCCGTGGTCGGCACGGCCTACCATTTGCCGGAATCCAGCGAAAAGCTCGCGGCCGAAGCCGAATTCATTGGCGACAAGATCGCTGTCCGCCGCTCGCCGCAGCGCGAAATCGCCTGCCGGCACCAGCACTTCCAGCGTTCCGGCGTCGGCGTCGAGCCTGATGATGTCGCCTTCATGGACCCTGGCGATCGGCCCGTCCTCGACCGCCTCCGGCGTCACATGGATCGCAGCCGGCACTTTGCCGCTCGCGCCCGACATGCGCCCGTCGGTGACCAGCGCCACATGCTGGCCGCGATCCTGCAGCACGCCGAGCACGGTGGTCAGCTTGTGCAGCTCCGGCATGCCGTTGGCTTTCGGCCCCTGGAAACGGATGACGGCGATGAAATCGCCGGTCAACGTGCCGGCCTTGAACGCCTCGTTGAGCCCTTGCTGGCTGTCGAAAACCTTGGCCGGCGCCTCGAGGATGCGCCGCTCCGGTTTCACCGCCGAGGTCTTGATGACGGCGTGGCCGAGATTGCCGGAAAGCATTTTCAGCCCGCCCGTCGGCTGGAACGCCTTCTTGAACGGCGCCAGCACCTTCTCGTCGCTGCTTTCGCGGGGCGAGGCCTCGCGCACCACGCCGCCATCGGCGCCGAGCTTGGCCTCGACCGCATAAGGCCGCAGCCCTTCGCCCCAAACCGTCTGGACGTCCTCGTGCAATATTCCCTCGTCGAGCAGTTCGCGGATCAGGAAGCCGAGCCCGCCGGCTGCGTGGAAATGGTTCACGTCGGCAAGGCCGTTCGGATAGACCCGCGCCAGCAGCGGCACGGCTTCGGAAAGGTCCGAAATATCCTGCCAGGTAATGGCGATGCCGGCGGCAGCCGCCATGGCGATCAGGTGGATGGTGTGATTGGTCGATCCGCCGGTGGCGTGCAGGCCGACGATGCCGTTGACGATCGAGCGCTCGTCGATCATCCGGCCGGCCGGCGTGTAGGCGTTGCCGAGCGCGGTGATCGCCAGCGCCCGCTTCGTCGCCTCCCGGGTCAGCGCGTCGCGCAATGGCGTGCCGGGGTTGACGAAGGAGGCGCCCGGCGTGTGCAGCCCCATAATCTCCATCAACATCTGGTTGGAGTTCGCCGTGCCGTAGAAGGTGCAGGTTCCCGGTCCGTGATAGGATTTGGATTCGGCCTCGAGCAGTTCGGCCCGTCCTGCCTTGCCTTCGGCATAGAGCTGGCGGACCTTGGCTTTCTCGTCATTTGGCAGGCCCGTCGTCATCGGCCCGGCCGGGATGAACACCGCCGGCAGATGGCCAAAAGTCAGCGCCGCGATCACCAGCCCCGGCACGATCTTGTCGCAGACGCCGAGATAGACGGCGGCGTCGAACATGTTGTGCGACAGGCCGATCGCCGCCGCCATGGCGATCACGTCGCGCGAGAACAGCGACAGCTCCATGCCGGGCTGGCCCTGGGTGACGCCGTCGCACATCGCCGGCACGCCGCCGGCGACCTGGGCAATGCCGCCGGCCCCGCGCGCCGCGTCCTTGATCAGCGCTGGAAATGTCTCGAAAGGCTGATGCGCCGACAGCATGTCGTTATAGGACGTGATGATGCCGAGGTTCGGCACCCGATCGCCGCCCAGCGCCAGCTTTTCCGAAGGGCTGCACACGGCAAAGCCGTGGGCGAGGTTGCCGCAGGACAGCACGGCCCGGTTGGCGGTGCGGCTCGAGGCCTCGGCGATACGGCCGAGATAGGCCTCGCGCCCCGGTCTGGAGCGTTGGCGGATGCGCTCGGTGATGGCTTCGATGTCGCGTCTTGCGGTCATGGCGTCGGTCCTTTCAGGCGAGGTCCCGCAAACACCGTCCGGCTATCTGCCGGGACCTCTTGGCAAGTTGAAATCAGGGTGCCCAGAAAACCTCTACGGGCCTCTCGGCGGCGTCGAGCACGGCGCGAATGGGTTTTCGCGGTTCCGAGGCAACCGCGCTTTCGAATGCCTTGCGCTTGTCTTCACCTTCGATGTGCAGTGCGAGGAAGCCGGCGCTGACGATCCGCGCCAGCGACAGCGTCAGGCGCGGCTCGCCGGCGCTTGCCGCGTGAACCGAGAGCACGACCCTTTCCGAGGACGGGTCGAGCAGTCTTTCCAGATTGTCGGCGTCAGGAAAAAACGACGCGGTATGGCCATCGGTTCCCATACCAAGCACGACCACATCGAGCGGCCATGGCAGCGACCGCAACATCCTGCTGTCGGCCTCCAACGGATCGCCGATGCTTGCTGCCTCCTGATAGAGCGGCACGAAACGTGCGGCTGGGGCCGCGTTTTGCAAAAGATTGGCAGCGACCAGCCCGGCGTTGGAGCGCGGAGAGGAGGCCGGCACGCATCGCTCGTCGACCAGCGTCACCGTGACCTTGTTCCAGGCGATCGGGATACTCGAAAGCGATGCGAAAAATTTCGCCGGCGTCGTGCCGCCGGAAACGGCGAGCAATGCCGTGCCGCGCTCAGCGATTGCATTGGTCAGGCGGCCTGCGACGTGGCCGGCAAGTGCTGCCGCCAGGTCCTGGCGTTCGGCAAACGCGTGCCAGCTATACGCGGCGCCGTTCAATTGCTCTCGTGCCATGTCCGCCCGTCGCGTTCGATCAGCGCAATCGAGGCGGAAGGCCCCCATGTGCCGGCGGTATAGCCCTGCGCCTCCTGCCTGGCGCTTTCCCATGCGTCCTGGATCGGGTCGATCCATTTCCATGCCGCCTCGACCTCGTCGCGGCGCATGAACAGCGTCTGGTTGCCACGGATGACGTCCATGATCAGTCGCTCATAGGCGTCGGGCGCGCGGCCGTCGAAGGATTGCGCGAAGCTCATGTCGAGCGGGATCTGGCGCAGCCGCATGCCGCCAGGCCCCGGATCCTTGATCATGATGAACTGCTTGACGCCTTCGTCGGGCTGCAGCCTGATGACCAGCTGATTTGCCGAGATCGGCCCGGCGCTCTCGCCGAAGATCGAATGCGGGATCGGCTTGAATTCGATGACGATCTCCGAGACGCGGGTCGCCAACCGCTTGCCCGTCCTGAGATAGAACGGCACGCCCGCCCAGCGCCAGTTGCCGATTTCGGCCTTGAGCGCGACGAAGGTCTCGGTGTCGCTGTTCTTGCCGAGCTCCTCGACATAACCTTTCACCGGCCCGCCGGCCGAGGCCCCGGCACGGTACTGGCCGCGTACCGTGTGCTTGGGCGCTTCGTTGCCGTTGATGCGTTTCAGCGCGCGCAACACCTTTAGCTTTTCGTCGCGCACGGCATCGGCGTCCATCGACGACGGCGCCTCCATGGCGACGAGGCAGAGAAGCTGCAGCATGTGGTTCTGCACCATGTCGCGCAGCGCACCGGCCTTGTCGTAGTAGGTGACGCGGTCTTCGAGGCCGACGGTCTCGGCCACGGTGATCTGCACATGGTCGACATTGGCGGAATTCCACAGCGGCTCGTAGAGCGCGTTGGCAAAGCGCAGCGCCATCAGGTTCTGCACCGTCTCCTTGCCGAGATAGTGATCGATGCGGAAGATCTGGCTTTCATGGAAATCGTCGCCGACCAGATCGTTGAGCTCGCGCGCCGAGGCGAGATCGCGCCCGATCGGCTTCTCCAGCACGATGCGCGAGTTCGGCGTGATCAGCCCGCTCTCTTTCAGCTTGTGCGAGATGTCGCCGAACAGCGCCGGCGCCACCGCCAGGTAGAAGGCACGGATGCATTCGCTGTCGCCGATCGCCTTCTTCAATTTGTCGAAGCCCGCGCCGGTCGTTGCGTCTGCCGAGACGTAGGAAAGCCGGGCAAGGAACGTCTTCAGCTCCGTGGCGTCGATATCGGCCGGCTTCACATGGTCGGAAATCGCTTGCCTGGCGAACGCCTGGAATTCCTCGTCGGTCATTTTCGAGCGCGAGGTGCCGATGATGCGCGTCGGTTCGGAAAACTGATGGCCGCGCTGGCGGTGATACAGCGACGGCAGAAGCTTGCGTTCCGACAGATCGCCGGTACCACCGAAAATGATGAAGTCGAAAGGGTCGACGGGAATGATCTGGCTGGTCATGGTCTGTCCGCTTTGACGCCGGTCGCTGTGACGCGGTCGATATAATCTAATCGATTTAGATTTTCCAGTGCTATGGCGTCACACCCCAAGGCCAATCGGGTTTTACCGATTTGGTCCTGAGGTATGCCCTTGACACTGGCGCAACCCGGCGGCTTGTCGGCAACGTGTTCCGGGAGGCCTTCGCAGTTGCAGCATAGAGCGGGATCGAGGCGAAAGCCAAAGGAGAAATCGAGGGTATATTGATCTTTCGGCAGCCATTGCCGGCGGCTGCCCGAGTGATCGTCTTCAATCATGAGTGAGAAAGCCATGCGCCTGGAAAACAAAGTTGCCATCGTCACCGGTGCCGCGTCAGGCTTCGGCGAGGGTATCGCCAAGCGTTTTGCCGAGGAGGGCGCCAAGGTCGTTGTCGCCGACCTCAACGCCAAGGGCGCCGAACGCGTCGCCAACGAGATCGGCCGGGCGGCGATCTGGACCCAGACGGACGTCTCGACCCGTTCCGAGTTCGACGAGATGGTCTATGCCGCAAGGAGCGCCTTCGGCCGCATCGACATCATGGTCAACAATGCCGGCTACACCCATCGCAACGGCGATATGCTCGAGGTCGACGAGACGACCTTCGATCTGATCACGGCCGTCAACATGAAGGCGATCTACCACGCCGCTCTGGCGGTCGTGCCGGTCATGGATAGGCAAGGCGGCGGCGTTATCCTGACCACGGCCTCGACCGCCGGCATCAGGCCGCGGCCCGGCCTCACCTGGTACAATGCGTCGAAGGGCTGGGCGATCACCGCGACCAAATCCATGGCGGTGGAACTCGCGCCGAAGAACATCCGCGTCAACTGCCTCTGCCCGGTCGCCGGCGAGACCGGCATGCTGGAAAAATTCATGGGCGCCGACACGCCCGAAATCCGTGAGAAATTCCGCGCGTCTATCCCGCTTGGCCGACTTTCGACGCCGCTCGACATAGCCAACGCGGCACTCTGGCTGGCTTCGGACGAGGCGGCTTTCATCACCGGCGTGGCGCTGGAAGTCGACGGTGGACGTTGCATCTGAGCCGTCCGGCGCTGTCGGGTTCAAGTTTGACTTGATCGCTCTTCGCACCCCGGCGGCTGATTGCGGCAGCCAAATGAGCCGTGGGCAACGTCAAAGAATGGGCTGACCGGCCCCTAAAGCGCGTCGCCTTTGAATGGACTCATGCGACGCGTTTTAGGTTCTTGTTTTTATGCATGTCGTTGTCGCAAAACCGCTGCGCACCTTCAAGCCCGAGGGCTTTTGCGCGACATGCATTAGGCGCCGGTCTTGACGAAGCTCTTGTAGATCCAGCCGCGTTTGCCGTTGTAGACGATCTGACACCATTTCTTGCAGCCCATCACCTGAACCGAGGTCTTGGCGGGAATGGTGACGATGGCGGCCGCACTGTTCTTCGGACCGGTGCGCATGGTGACGCCCCTGAGGATGCGTCCGGTGTCTGCCGCGCTTGCTTGCTTGGCCTCGACTTTGGCCTGGGTGCCATCCTTCTGTGTCGCGGCCGGCAGCGGCTTCGGGGTGGGGATGGCGGCGGTTGGCGCACCGTCCGTCGCCGTCTTGTTGGGAGCAGCGACTTTGGCAAGCAATGCTGCCACTTTGGTTTTCGCTGCCGGATCGGCGAGTGCCGCCGCAGCGGGCGGCTTGTCTGCCGTTTTTTCAGCCTGGCCTGCCATCTGGCCGGGTGTGGTCTTCGGTCCCGATCCTGTCCAGCGAGGATCATTGGGCGCCAGCGCCGCTATCTCGGCCTTCGCTGCAACCACCGCCGGCGAAATCGCATCGGTCTTGCTCGCAGCCTGCTGCGCCGCGGCGACCCTCGCGGCCGCGGTCGGCACGATCCTTGTTGTTTTTACCGCAATGCTTGAAACGATCTGCTCGGGACTCGCGACCGCTTGTCTCTCGTCGGCCGGCAATGCCAGCCATAGCGCCACCGCTGCCACGCTAAGCAGCGCTGCTGTGCCAAACGCGGCGATGACCAGATGCAGGTTCGACCGGATTTGCCGCCAGAACCTGGGCTGCATGTCGTAGCCAAACTGCACCGCAAAGCGCCGTCGTTCCGGCGCGCCGAAACTGAAGGGCTCTCTCACTCTTACAGCCTCCATTTGCGGGCCGACGTTCTTGCGACCTATGCCGGGAAAACCGGCAATTGGTCGGCATCGGTCCCAAACCAACGCGGGCAGGCCCGCAAACTCCCCGTTCAACTGCCCTGAGCCCGCATCCTTTGCCGGCGATTGTGGCATCACTGCGCCCTTGCCGGGCGGATTCTGCACCTTTGCGAGAGATTCTGCAACTTGCAAGGGATTTTGCAACCTATGGTTAGATACGGTCTCTTAAGGCATACCAGTTGAGCGCAAGAAACAGCAAAGGCGCGCGGAAGCGCCGGCCGCCGGGAAAGGCCGGGATTTTCAGGTCCTCGATCAGCCTCAGCCGGTCCCGGTTGCCGGCAACGGTTTCGGCATAGAGCTTGCCGAAAAAGTTCGACAGCATGACGCCATGGCCAGAATAGCCGCCGATCGAGATCACATTGGGCATCACCTCGCGCACGAAGGGTTTTCTCGGCATCGTGATGCCGACATAGCCGCCCCAGCCATGGGTGATCTCGATGTCCTTCAGCGCTGGGTAAAGCTCGGCGATCTGCCGGCGGATGTGGACATGGATGTCTTTCGGATCGTTGACGGCATAGATCTCGCGTCCGCCGAACAGCAGCCGCCCATCCGTCGATTTGCGGAAGTAGCGCACGACGAAGCGGGAATCATCGACCGCCTCACCGCCCGGCAGCACGTTTGTGTCCGCCCCCAGCGGCACCGTCGCGCCGATGAAGGAGCCGATCGGCATGATGTGCGCGGCGCTGATCGGCTCGAGCGTGCCGCCATGAGCGTTGACGCCGATCAGACATTTCTCGGCTGATATCGTGCCCTTCGGCGTCGTAACTCTGACCTTGCCGCCAAGCGATGCGATGCCGGTCGCCGGCGTCTGCTCGAACAGCTGCGCGCCCGCCTGCGCCGCCACCTTTGCCGTGCCGATCACCAGCTTCAGCGGATGAATGTGCCCGGTGCCGGTGTCGCGGGTGCCGCCGAAGTAGCGCGTCGAGCCCAGCCGCTCCGCCGTCTCCTTGGCGTCCATGAAGGTGATGTGCGGGTAGCCGAAACGGTTCGCCATGATCTCGGCATGCGCCTTGTAATCGTCGACATAGCGCTGCTTGTGCGCCACCGACATCTGGCCGGGCATGTAGTCGATCTCGATCTTGTTGGCGGCGGCGAACTCGAGGAGATGCGCCTTGGCCTCTTCGGCGAGGTCGAACAGCGCCTTGGCACGGGAAAAGCCGTATTCCGCCTCCAGTTCCTCGGCCCAGGCGCGCTGGCCGGTGCCGAGTTGGCCGCCATTGCGGCCCGATGCGCCGTCGCCGAAACGATGCGCTTCGATCAGCACGACATTGCTGCCGGCCTTGGCGAGGTGTGCCGCCGCCGACAGGCCGGTAAAGCCGCCGCCGACGATGACGACGTCGCATCTGCGGTTGCCGTCGAGCGCCGGGTATTCGGGCCGCGGCCCGGCCGTGTCCTCATACCAGGAGCGGCCGGGCGAGATTGGGGATTGGTAGGGCATGATGACCGAGTAGGGGAGTAGGGCAGTAGGGGAGTAGGGCAGTAGGGCAGTAGGGCAGTAGGGCAGTAGGGCAGTAGGGCAGTAGGGCAGTAGGGCAGTAGAAGCTATTCAGGTGACAATTTGCGGATCAGAAGGCGCAATAACGTCCCTACGCTCTCGCTGCGGTTCATCAAAGGTTCGACCGCCTCGTGCGAGGCGATTCCGACACGGTGCGCAATCATAAGATGCGTCTCCAGTTCCTTGAGTGATCCTTGGGCGATCCTGAGAAATTGCTGATAGGAAGCTCGGCTCTCTCGGCCGTAACCCTCAGCGATGTTGGCAGGTACGGAGGTAGCTGCCCGACGCACCTGACCTGTCATTCCATAGAGCTCGTCTTTCGGCCAAGCTCGTGTCACTTCATAGATTGATACTGCCAGGTCCATTGCCTGCTGCCAGACGATCAGATCCCTGTAGGACTCGATCTTCGCCACTACGTGCCGCCCTCTACTGCCCTACTGCCGTACTCCCCTCCTACACATTCAACAACAGATACTCCCGCTCCCACGGACTGATCACTTCCATGAAGGTCTCGAATTCCGCCCGCTTGATCGCCGCATAGGTCGCGGCAAATGACTTGCCGAGCAGCGCGCAGAGTTCCTCGTCGGCTTCGAACAGGTCGACAGCTTCGAGCAGGCTTCGCGGCAGGTCGATCTCTGCCTCGTTGGCGGTGGTGAGAACCGGCGGTTCGGCCTTGATCTTGTTGGTCATGCCGATCAGCCCGCAGGCGAGCGATGCCGCCAGCGCCAGATAGGGATTGGCGTCGGATGAGGGGATGCGGTTCTCGACGCGCCTGGCTGCCGGGTCGGAACGCGGGACGCGGAAGGCGGTAGTGCGATTATCGTAGCCCCATTTGTTGTTGACCGGCGCCGAAGCCGACTGCGTCAGCCGGCGATAGGAATTGACGTAGGGCGCGAACATCACCAGCGCGTTCGGCACATGTTTTTGCATGCCGCCGAGGAAATGGAAGAAGGCTTCGGTTTCCGAGCCGTCCTCGGCGGAAAAGACGTTCTTGCCGGTCTTCTTGTCGATGATCGACTGGTGGATATGCATGGCCGACCCGGGCTGCCCCTGGATTGGCTTGGCCATGAAGGTGGCGTAGATCTCATGCTTCAGCGCCGCCTCGCGGATGGTGCGCTTGAACATGAACACCTGGTCGGCGAGTTCGATCGGATCGCCATGGCGCAGATTGATCTCGAGCTGGCCGGCGCCTTCCTCGTGGATCAGCGTATCGATCTCCAGGCCCTGGCTTTCGGAGAAATGATAGATGTCGTCGATCAGTTCGTCGAACTCGTTGACGCCGGCGATCGAGTAGCCGGCGCCACCGCCGATCGCCCGTCCCGAACGCCCGACCGGCGGCGTCAGCGGGTAGTCCGGATCTGGATTCTTGCGCACCAGGTAGAACTCGATCTCGGGCGCTACCACCGGCTTCAGCCCGCGCTTGTCGTAAGCGGCAAGCACACGCTTCAGCACGTTGCGCGGCGTGAACTCGACCGAGCGGCCGTCCTGGTGGACGAGGTCGCAGATGACCGCCGCCGTCGGGTCCTCTTCCCACGGCACCACGGTCAGTGTCGACAGGTCCGGCATCAGCTTGAGGTCGCCGTCGTCCTCCGGATAGTGGAACCCGTTGCCGTCTTCCGGGTAGCCGCCGGAGATCGTCGTCATGAACACCGCCGAAGGCAGCGCCAGCGAGGTGTTGGAGGTGAATTTCTTCGACGGCATCATCTTGCCGCGCGCAACACCCGCCTGGTCGGGCGTGATGCATTCGATATCCTCGATGCCGCGCCATGCCAGCCAGGCGCCGACTTCCTTCCAGTTTTTCACACCACGTTGGTTCTTCACGAAGGCAGGCGTGCGGATACGTCCTCCGCGGCTCGACGGACGGACTTCCTTTTTTGCAGGCGGCATCATTCACCAGATTGGGTTGCGGATTTGGGAGTATAGCCGGGGCCGGCGATGGAAGGGAAGGGGAGCGCGGTTGCGTTCGCGCGCCCAGTTGAAAACCGCCCCAGGCAGCTTAGGTTCGACGCAAGTTCAATGACCTCGTTTGAAGACATCGAATGCTGAACAATCATGAATTGACCACGATCGGCTTCGATGCCGACGACACGCTCTGGCAGAACGAGCAGTTCTTCCGCATGACCGAAAAGCGCTTTGCCGCGCTGCTCGCCGATCATGCCGAGGAGGAGCACATCTCGGCAAGATTGCTGGAGGCCGAGAAGCGCAACCTCGCCGTCTACGGCTTCGGCATCAAGGGCTTTACCCTGTCGATGATCGAAACGGCGATCGAGATTACCGAGGGCCGCGCGCCGGCCTCGGTCATCGCCGAGATTCTTGCGGCGGGCCGCGAGATGCTTGGCCATCCGATCGAGGCGCTGCCTCATGCGCGCGAAACCGTGGAAAAGCTGGCGGGCGCGTATCGCCTGGTGCTGATCACCAAGGGCGACCTGTTCGATCAGGAACGCAAGCTGGCGCAATCGGGCCTCGGCGACCTGTTCGATGCCGTCGAAATCGTCAGCGACAAGAGCCCCGCGACTTATGTCAGGATCTTCCGCCGCCACGGTGATGGCGCCGAAAAAAGCATGATGGTCGGCAATTCGCTCAAGTCGGACGTGGTGCCGGCCATCGAGGCCGGCAGTTGGGGTATCCACGTGCCGCATGAACTGACCTGGGTGCTGGAACATGTCGAGCCGCCGGTCACCGCGCCTCGCTTCCGCCAGATAGCCGATCTCTCGGAACTGCCCGGACTTGTCGAAAGCATCGGGAAAGCCGGCTGATCGCGTGTCTCGGCGTCGAACCGGCGTGCACCGCAGCTTATCGATGCCGGACATTGCGCGTCGCAATCCTTGTTGTCCGCTCCGCCAAGGGCCGCGCTGTAGCTGACCTCCATCGCGCGGCCGTGTACAATCCACGATGCAAAACCGCTTTCTACTTGCAAATCAGTCGCAATTGCAGAGTATGCGAAAAGCGCGCGTCGCAGTCGCATAATGGCGGCCACCGGCGGGACGTTAAAAATCGCGGCAGGAGAAATTGATGATTGAGAGATACGGGCGACGGGTTGTCATCGGGTTGATGGTTACGGTTTTCGCTGCGGCAGTGGCTTCTTGTCCAGCGAAAGCCCAGGAAAAGTTCAAGGCCGTGACGACTTTCACCGTCATCGCCGACATGGCGAAGAATGTGGCGGGCGACGCAGCAATCGTGGAATCGATCACCAAGCCGGGAGCGGAGATCCACAATTACGCGCCGACGCCGGGCGACATTCAGCGGGCGCAGGGCGCACAGCTCATTCTGTGGAACGGGCTCAACCTCGAACTCTGGTTCGAAAAATTCTTCCAGAACCTCAGCGACGTGCCCGGCGCGATCGTCTCCGAGGGCGTCCAACCGATGAGCATCGCCGAGGGGCCCTATACGGGCAAACCGAACCCGCATGCCTGGATGTCGCCGTCAAACGCGCTGATCTACGTCGACAACATCCGCGACGCCTTCGTCGAGCACGATCCGGCCCATGCCGAGACCTACAAGGCCAATGCAGAAGCCTACAAGGCAAAGATAGAGGCGGCCGTCGCGCCGATCCGTGATAAGCTTGCCTCGATCCCGCAGGACAGGCGCTGGCTGGTGTCGAGCGAAGGCGCCTTTTCCTACCTCGCACGCGATTTCGAGCTGAAGGAGCTTTATTTGTGGCCGATCAACGCTGACCAGCAAGGCACCCCGCAGCAGGTTCGCAAGGTGATCGACGCGGTCAGGGAAAACAAGATCGTTGCCGTCTTCAGCGAAAGCACCGTGTCGGACAAGCCGGCCCGGCAGGTCGCGCGCGAGACGGGGGTGCATTACGGCGGCGTGCTCTTCGTCGATTCTCTCAGCGAGGCGGACGGCCCGGTGCCGACCTATATCGACCTGCTGCGTGTGACATCCGATACGGTTCAGAAAGGCCTCGCCGCAGGGCTGTCGCAATGAACGAAGCCGTTCCGCCTCTTGCCCCCGCGTCCGAGGATGCGGGGGCCGGTCTCGCCATCCGCGACGCGACCGTCACCTACCGCACCGGCCAGACGGCGCTGCGGGATGCGAGCTTTGAAATACCGACAGGCACGATCACGGCACTTGTCGGTGTCAACGGCTCTGGCAAGTCGACGCTGTTCAAAGCCATCATGGGCTTCGTGCGGCTGGCAAAGGGAGAGATTTTTGTTCTCGGACAGCCGGCCGCGGCCGCGCTGAGAAAAAACGTCGTCGCCTATGTGCCGCAGGCCGAGGAGGTCGACTGGACCTTCCCGGTACTGGTCGAGGACGTCGTCATGATGGGTCGCTACGGCCATATGGGCATGATGCGCATTCCGAAGGCTGCCGATCGTGAGGCGGTTACGGCCGCGCTTGCGCGTGTCGGCATGAGCGATTTCCGCAAGCGCCAGATCGGCGAGCTTTCGGGCGGGCAGAAGAAGCGCGTCTTTCTCGCTCGGGCGCTGGCGCAGGACGGGCGCGTCATCTTGCTCGACGAGCCCTTCACCGGCGTCGACGTCAGGACCGAGGACGCTATCGTCGAACTGCTGCGCGCGCTCCGGGACGAAGGCCGAGTGATGCTGGTCTCGACGCATAATCTGGGTAGCGTGCCGGAGTTCTGCGACCGTGCCGTGCTGCTCCGGAACACGGTCCTTGCCTACGGGCCGACAGGCCAGACATTCACGCAGGCGAACCTGGAAAAGGCTTTCGGCGGCGTCTTGCGTCATTTCGTGCTGGGCGGTGCCGGACTGCATGAGGACGACGACAGGCGCCGCCTTGCCGTCATTACCGACGACGAGCGGCCGCTGGTCTTCTACGGAGAGAACGGAGCGATGCAGCAGAAGATGCGGGAACCGGACGAATGAGTGTCCTGCTCGAGCCGTTCGGCTACGAATATATGCTCAATGCCATGTGGGTGTCGGCCTTAGTCGGCGGTGTCTGCGCCTTCCTGTCCTGTTATCTGATGCTGAAAGGCTGGTCGCTGATCGGCGACGCGCTCTCGCATTCGATCGTGCCAGGCGTCGCCGGCGCCTATATGCTGGGCCTTCCCTTCTCGATCGGCGCCTTCTTCTCCGGCGGGCTCGCCGCTGCGGCGATGCTCTTCCTCAACCAGCGCACCAAGCTGAAGGAAGACGCCATCATCGGCCTGATCTTCTCCTCCTTCTTCGGCCTCGGCTTGTTCATGGTGTCGCTGTCACCGACCTCCGTGAATATCCAGACGATCGTGCTCGGCAACATCCTGGCCATTACCCCGGAAGACACGCTTCAGCTCGCCATCATAGGCTTCGTCTCGCTCGCCATCCTGCTGGTGAAATGGAAGGATCTGATGGTGGTCTTCTTCGACGAGAGCCATGCCCGCTCGATCGGCCTCAACCCCAGCGCGCTCAAGATCATGTTCTTCATGCTGCTATCGGCCTCCACGGTCGCCGCGCTTCAGACCGTCGGCGCTTTCCTTGTCATCTGCATGGTGGTGACTCCCGGCGCGACCGCCTATCTTCTGACGGACCGCTTTCCGCGCCTGCTCGTCATCGCGGTTGTCATCGGCGCGGTCACGAGTTTCACCGGCGCCTATGCCAGCTATTTTCTCGATGGCGCCACCGGCGGCATCATCGTCGTGTTGCAGACGCTGATCTTTCTCGCCGCCTTCTTCTTCGCTCCCAAGCATGGAATGCTAGCAGCCCGCCGCCGCGCGGCGAGCGCCTTGGAGGCCAGCCTATGAGCTTCCTCGATACGCTGCTTACCCCTTTTCAGTTCGGCTTCATGGTCAATGCCCTGATTGTTTCGGTTCTGGTCGCTGTGCCGACGGCGCTGCTCTCCTGTTTCCTCGTTCTCAAGGGCTGGTCGCTGATGGGCGACGCGATCAGCCACGCCGTCTTTCCCGGCGTGGTCATCGCCTACATCGTTGGATTTCCCTATTCGGTCGGCGCCTTCGCCGCCGGGATGGTCTGCGCTCTCGCCACCGGCTTCCTCAAGGACAACAGCCGCATCAAGCAGGACACGGTAATGGGCATCGTCTTCTCCGGCATGTTCGGCCTCGGCCTGGTGCTCTATGTAAAGATCCAGTCCGACGTGCATCTCGACCACATATTGTTCGGCGATGTGCTGGGCATCGGCCTGCGCGACATCGTCGAAACGGGGCTCATTGCTGCGATTACGGCCGGCATCATCGGGATCAAGTGGCGCGACTTCCTGCTGCACGCCTTCGACCCGGCTCAGGCTCGCGCGGTTGGTCTTCGGGTCAACTTGCTCCACTACGGCCTGCTTTGCCTGATCTCGCTCACCATCGTCGGCGCGCTGAAGGCGGTCGGCATCATCATGGCCATCGCGATGCTGATCGCGCCTGGCGCCATCGCCTTCCTGCTGACAAGGAAGTTCAGCACCATGCTGATCCTGTCGGTGACGATCGCGGTCGCCGCGTCGTTTCTCGGCGTCTATCTGTCCTTCTTCATCGACAGCGCACCGGCGCCGACCATCGTTCTCATGCTGTCCGCCGCCTTCATCGCGGCCTTCGCCGTTACCACACTCAAAGTGAGCCCAATGGAGATTGCCGAGGAAAGGTAGAAACGGGCGGTCATTCTCCGGATTTACGAGAGCGTCGCGTTTTCTGGATCGGCTTCACGTAGATCTCCAATCTGTGGCTGATGATCGTGAATCCGTGCCGTCGAGCGATTTCCTCTTGGAGCCGCTCGATCTCCGCCGACTGGAATTCGACGACGTCTCCCGTCTCGATGTTGATGAGATGATCGTGATGCTCACGGGGGACGGTTTCGTATCTGGCGCGCCGATCGCCAAAGGTGTGCCGCTCCAGAATGCCCTTTTCGCGCAGAAGGCTGACGGTGCGATAGACAGTGGCGAGCGCGATCGTCGGCTCGATGGCGACAACACGGCGATGGAGTTCCACCACATCCGGATGGTCGCTGGATTCGGATATAACACGCATGATGACGCGGCGCGGACCGGTGATGCGCAGTCCGAGTTTCCTGCAAAGCGCGGCGATGGTCTGTTCTGAGGACATGTCATGATCCGCCAATATCGACAGCCATGTCGCGAAGTCGGAACATGCCTGCGGATTTGTTCGAAGCTGCTACCCCAGATGCGTCGCAATTGCAAAAGGACATCGGACTGGGTTCGCTGTCAGGCGGTCACCTACTGACATAGAGATATCCAGATCCGATCGCAAGAAGCAAGGAAGGGCGTGTGAGCCGGATCGGATGCTGGCTAGTTACGTCCGAGCCCGATCAGGTGGTCGATCACCGGCTGCAGCCGTTCGGTCGTGATCGGTTTGACGACCACCGCATCGATGACGCTCGACAGGCCAAGGCTCTCCGGTGTGCCGTTCTTGGTCGAAAGCAGGATCACCGAGGGAAGCGGCCTGCCCGAGGCGCGTCGCAGCGCATCGATACCGGACATCAGCGCGTCGCAGTCCTTGTTGTCCGCTCCGCCATCGAGGACGACAGCTCCGGGAATGAGCGATCGCAACGTCGTTGCTGCCGTTTCGGGCGATTCCGAGATCGGTTTGAGCCCGGATCGTTCGACGATTTTCGAAACCACCACCCGGTTGACCGGCGACTTCCCGACGACGAGCACGCGGGTGAAGTCCGTGAGCATCTCGGGGTCCACATTCCGGCTCCCCCAAGTCAGGTGGCTTACGGTTCTGGGGTCGCGGTTCATGGGGCGCATGAGCGTGGGGGCACTCGTCTGGTTTCAATGCAGGGTTGAAACTTTAGAAACAATTGCAGTGAGATCGCTGCCTGTGTCAAGCTGAAATGGCGGATATCCAGAATATCGCAAGAAACGTTAAAATTTAAAGCGAGTTCTGTTCTTGCCCCTATGCAAACTGGTCCTGCAGACGCAGATCACCTGCGCAGAGACTGCGCAGGTGATGCTGGATCCACCGACAGGCTTCGGTCGGATTTCGGTCAGCCGAGGCTCCGCTGGGTGACGATCACCGGGATCAGCAGGTCGCCCCAGTTGCCGTCGCCGCCATGGTGCCGTGCCGAGCGCACCAGCTCCACCGACACACCGGCCTCGACCGCCTTCATCACCGACTGGTTGAGCCTGTGCAGGTCATTCGCCAGCATGCGGATGGTCGCTTGCTGGTCGACGGTCATGGTGGTGGCCTGTTCTTCGGCCCGTTCCTTGACGCGGCTTATCGATGCCATTGGTCTTCTCCTTCATACCCCTTTGGGGCGTTCCTCTATTTTGTTGCGTTGCTGGCTATTCTGCCGCCGGTTTGAACTGGGCGTGCTCGGTCGATTCATGCATCGCCGTGGTCGAAGACCGGCCACCGGTGATCGCCATCGACACGGCGTCGAAATAGCCGGTGCCGACTTCGCGCTGGTGCTTGGTCGCGGTGTAGCCGTGGGCTTCCGCCGCGAATTCAGCCTCCTGCAGCTCGGAATAAGCCGCCATTTGCCGCGCCTTGTAGCCGCGGGCGAGTTCGAACATGCCGAAATTGAGCTGGTGAAAACCGGCCAGCGTGATGAACTGGAACTTGTAGCCCATGGCGCCGAGTTCCTTCTGGAACCTGGCGATCGTGGCGTCGTCGAGGTTCTTCTTCCAGTTGAACGACGGCGAGCAATTATAGGCGAGAAGCTTGCCGGGATGGTGCCTGTGCACGCCCTCGGCGAACTTCTTGGCCTGCGCCAGATCGGGCTTGGAGGTTTCGCACCAGATCAGGTCGGCGTAGGGCGCGTAGGCGACGGCCCGCGCGATGCAAGGCTCGATGCCGTTTCTGACGTGATAGAAGCCCTCCACCGTGCGGCCGGCGCCATAGTCGACGAAGGGCTGGTCGCGCTCGTCGATGTCGGAGGTGAGCAGCTTTGCCGCTTCCGCGTCGGTGCGTGCGACGACCAGCGTCGGCGTGCCCATGACGTCGGCGGCAAGTCGCGCGGCGTTGAGGTTGCGGATGTGTGCGGCGGTCGGGATCAGCACCTTGCCGCCGAGATGGCCGCATTTCTTCTCCGACGCCAGCTGGTCCTCGTAGTGGACGCCGGCGGCACCCGCCTCGATGAAGGCCTTCATGATCTCGAAGGCATTGAGCGGTCCGCCGAAGCCGGCTTCCGCATCGGCGACAACAGGCGCGAACCAGGTGTCGACCGAAAGTCCCTTGCCTTCGGAGGTCTCGATCTGGTCGGCGCGCTGCAGGGTGCGGTTGATGCGCTTGACCAGTTCGGGCGCCGCATTGGCGGGATAAAGCGATTGGTCCGGATACATGGCGGATGCGGTGTTGGCGTCGGCGGCGACCTGCCATCCAGACAGGTAGATCGCCTTCAGCCCGGCCCGGACCTGCTGCATCGCCTGATTGCCCGACATGGCGCCGAGCGCGTTGACGAAGTCCTCTTCGTGGATGAGCTGCCAGAGCCGGTTGGCGCCCATTTCGGCGAGGCTCTGCCGGATCTGGACCGAACCGCGCAGCCGCTTCACGTCGTCCGGCGAGTAGGGCCGCTCGATGCCGTCGAAGCGGCCTTCCGGCGCCGAGGGGACGAGGTTGTAAAAATCGGTCATTGGTCACTCCGAATAAATCGCTGCTGGGATGGAAACGCCGCCTCATGGAGATTTCTGCGTCGTTTTGGTGTGACAGCATTTACATTCTGGCGCGAAGCAGGCGAGAAAAACCAGCGGATTGGCTGGAAAATAAGAGAAAACCTGTGTTGCGTTTGACAGCTAGACGCAGTAAATTTGTCACGATTGTAAAAAAGCCGGCATGGCATCGCCGTGCAGAGTCATGTAAATTTCTGTCAAGGACAGTCGAGTGGCCGATCAGAAGATCTTCGCCGGGCCGCGCATCCGCCGCATCCGCAGCGCCAAGGGCCTGACCCAGACCGCGATGGCCGAAGGGCTCCGCATCTCGCCGTCCTACCTCAATCTCATCGAGCGCAACCAGCGGCCGCTGACGGTTCAGCTGATCCTCAAGCTGGCATCCGTCTACAAGGTCGACCCGCATGAATTGCAGGGCGAGGCTCGGGGGTCGGTCGCTGCCTTGAAGGAAGTATTTTCAGACCCGCTGCTGGTCGGCGAATTGCCTGGTGACCAGGAACTGATCGAGCTTGCAGAGGCGGCGCCCAACGCTTCCGCCGCGGTGATAAAACTGTTTCGCGCCTATCGCGAGCAGGCCGAGCGCCTTTCCGACCTCAACGAGCTTCTCGCGCGTGAGGGCAAAGCGACGGCACTCTCCGGCGCCCGCTTGCCGATCGACGAGGTGCACGAGATTTTCGAGCGCCGGCCGAACCATTTTGCCGCGCTCGAAGAGGAGGCCGAGGCATTCACGTCGGTTCTCGATCCCGGCGACGATCTGTTCGGTGCGTTGAAGGCCTGGCTGAAGCGCGAATACGCCATCGTCGTCAAGGTGCTGCCGGTCGCCACCATGCCGAACTGGCGCCGCCGCTACGACCGCCACTCGCAACGCCTGTTTCTGTCCGAGCGCCTGTCGCCGTTCGATCAGTTGCGCGAGGTGGCGATGGAGGCCTGCCTGATCCGCATGACGGTCGCGGTGGCAAGCGAGATCCAGGCGCTGAAGCTGACCACGGATGAAGCCCGCCGGCTTGCCCGCTTCGAGCTTGGCCGCTACGCCGCCCACGCGCTGATGATGCCCTATCAATCCTTTCACGCAGCCGCGGTACGCGCGCGTTACGACATCGACGTGCTGCGCTCGCGCTTCGGCGTCTCCTTCGAGCAGGCGGCGAACCGCCTGACCATGCTGCAGCGGCCGGGCACGCCGGGCGTGCCGTTCTTCATGCTCGAGGTCGATAATGCCGGCAACCGCTTCCGCAAGGCGGGCAGCCAGGGTTTTCCGCAAAGCCGCTTCGGCGGCGGCTGTCCGAAGCTTCCCGTGCATGCCGCCTTTACCCAGCCCGGCCAGATCTTCGTAGAGGCGGTGGAAATGCCCGATGGCGCCGAGTTCCTCTGCGTCGCCCGCACGCTCGAAGGACCGCAAGGCTCGTTTTCGGAGCGACCGCGCCGTACCGCCCTTCTGTTGGGCTGCGATATCGGCTTTCGTGACGAGATCGTCTACGGCGCGGCACTGCCGGGGGCAGCCGCCGCCGCGACCGGAAAAGCCGGACAGGGCGCCAATCCGGCCACGCCGATTGGCCCGGCCTGCCGGCTGTGTGAACGCATCGGCTGCCTCGCCCGCGCCGAGCCGCCGGTGACGCGCCCGCTCGGCCTTGACGAGATGGTGACCGGACTAAGCGCGTTCGATTTCCAGTGACGGGCACAGCGTTTCCATCAAATTGCGCTCGGCGCATTGTTCTATCGCCCACCGCTGCCTATCAGAACGTCCATCTCAATCGTCAGCGGCTCTCCAACGCTCGGCGAAGCCAGCCCGCGCCAGACTTCCTCACGCACTGTGACCTGCATGTCTGGAGGAAGCTGGACATACTCCTGACCGCTCAATGTTGCTCCTTTGGTGATTCCGCTGAAATAATCGTCGAAAGATGAGAATTTGATGGGCCGAGTTTCAAGCTGGACATAGACCTCTTGAAACCCGGCGCGGTGGAGCAAGGAATGCAAGCATGTCGCGTCAGGGATGGAGAAGAAGCGATTTAGCTTTTCGGCTTTTTCAGGTGCGCAACGGGCGATTACCGCGCCTATTCTGGCGAACAGCGAGCGCTCCGGCGTCGTCGTCACGCTAACTGCAGTCCAGCCGTTGGGGCGCAGAACCCGACGAAACTCAGAAAGCGCTCCAAGCGGGTCTGAGAAGAACATGAGCCCAAGCTGACAGATCACCGCATCGAACCGACAATCCTCGTAAGGGAGCGCGTGAGCGTCAAACCTTGCGAGGATGATTGGCTGGTTCTTCAAATTGCGTTTGGCAGATTCGAGCATGGCCGGCGAGATATCGCCGGCAGTGACAGAGCCGGATGGGCCTACCACGATCGCTGCAGCTTGCGCTGCTGCTCCTGTACCCGTTGCGACGTCGAGCACCCGATGGGCAGGCGCAATTTGCGCTGCCTTCAGCAAGGATGGGATGAACGAGTTCGTTGCGCGGGCGAACAGCTCGTCATAGCCAATCGCAGCCGTCTTGTAGAATGGCTCATCCATGGGTCGCCCTATACATGTTATTTACGTCGGTCACGGGGCTTCTCTTGTCACGCAGTAGCCGTCCAGCCTCGCATCGTAAACTATCCCTGCCAGCTCCGCACGACCGTCTTGCCTCGTCCCTGCGCTAGTCAGTGCGCCAAACGGAATACGGCGCTGGATCACGCCCGACCTTCGTCTTTGCGTTACGCGATTAATGCACGTTTCTGTCGTCCGCTATGCATCGTGCTGCCCCGAAATCGCCGACAGTCGCACTCATGACCGATTCATCATCAGCGATAGCCGTCTCCCCTGCTGTCTCGCCGCGTGACGAGCGTGTCGGGCTCCTGTTGATATTCCTGTCGGCGCTGATGTGGAGTTTCGGCGGCGCCATCGCCCGTTTCATCGACGCCGGGGACAGCTGGACGGTGGTGTTCTGGCGCTCGGTCTGGGCCGCCGCCTTCCTCATCTGCTTCATGATCTGGCGCGACGGCTGGCACGGCACGGTAAGGTTGTTCCGCGGCATGGGCCTGCCCGGCCTTGCCGTGGCGTTCTGCTTCGCCACCGCATCGACCTCGTTCGTCGTGGCGCTTGCCTACACCACCGTCGCCAATATCCTTTTGATGCAGGCAGGCGTGCCGCTCCTGGCGGCGCTGTTTGCCTGGGTGCTGTTTCGCGAACGGGTAGCCGTGGCGACCTGGGTGGCGATTGCAGCCGTCATTGCCGGCGTTGCCATCATGGTATCGGAGTCGCTTGATGGCGCCGTGTCGCCTATCGGCGACGGCTTGGCGCTGCTCATCGCTGTGATGTTTTCGATCGCCACCGTCATCACGCGACGCTTTGCCCATGTGCGCATGACGCCGGCGACCTGCCTCGGCACGATGCTTGCCGCCGCATTCGCCGCGTCGCAGGCGTCGCAATTCGGCGTTTCCAGCAGCGACATGGGCTTCCTGTTTGCATTCGGCGTGGTCAATCTGGGTCTCGGCCTTGCCTTCTTCGCCACCGGCGCCCGGCTCGTTCCAGCAGCGATCGCAGCACTGCTCGGCACTTTCGAGCCGATCCTCGGCCCGATCTGGGTCTGGCTCATCCATTCCGAGGTGCCGTCGGGACGCACCATCCTTGGCGGCGCGGTGGTGGTCACGGCGCTGCTCGTCCATATCGGGCTCGAATTCAAGCGTCAGGCGCGGCCGGTGCGGCCGGGTGTCACCGGCATGCCGTCGCCTAATTGATTGCAGCGCACGCGCCAAAGCGAGATGAGCCATTGACAATGGCGCAGCCGCGCGGGCAGGCTGCAAATACGGCAACAACAAGACAGGCTCATCTTGCCAAGTCTCCCCTCCGGCCCGACCGAGACCGGACAACATCGTCGTATCCCTGCCCGCGCCGTGGCGAGAGCCTTTGACGGCGCCGGAATGCCACCTGGATCACGACATGGGAACGGGGGACTCGGCCGCTGCACATCGAACCACCAGGGTGTCGGCGGTTCGCGCTTGTCGCTTGTCGGAAAGCCCAATAATCTGAAGCAAACGCCCAGCCGCGCAGCCCCGCGACGAGCTGGCGATGGAACACTCATCAAAGGAGACACTCATGACCCGCAAAGCATTCTGGCTTTCGGCGACCTCGGCATTTCTGACGCTTTTCACCCTCGGCGCTCATGCCCAGGACCGCGTCGTCAATGTCTATAACTGGTCGGATTACATCGACAGCTCGATTATCGAGGATTTCACCAAGGAAACGGGCATCAAGGTCACCTACGACACCTTCGATTCCAACGAGCTCCTGGAGACGAAACTGCTTGCCGGCGGCAGCGGCTACGACGTCGTCGTGCCGACCGCCAATTTCCTCGCACGCCAGATCCAGGCAGGTGTGTTCCAGAAGCTCGACAAGTCGAAGCTGCCCAACATTTCCAACATGTGGGACGTCGTTTCGGAGCGCACAGCCAAGTACGATCCCGGCAACGAATATTCGATCAACTACATGTGGGGCACGGTCGGCCTCGGCTATAACATCAAGAAGGTGCAGGAAGCGCTCGGCACCGACAAGATCGATAGCTGGGACGTGTTCTTCAACCCGGAAAAGCTGGCCAAGCTGAAGGATTGCGGCGTCTATGTCCTCGACTCTCCGAGCGACATCCTCCCGAACGCCTTCAAATATCTGGGTATCGATCCCGAGACCACGTCGCTGGACGATTTCGCCAAGGCGGAAGAACTGATGCTGAAGATCAGGCCTTACATCCGCAAGTTCCACTCGTCGGAATACATCAACGCCCTGGCCAATGGCGACATCTGCCTGGCCGTCGGCTGGTCGGGCGACGTGTTCCAGGCGCGCGACCGTGCGACGGAGGCAAATCAGGGCGTCGAGATCGGCTATTCCGTGCCGAAGGAAGGTGCCGAAATGTGGTTTGACCAGATGGCGATCCCGGCCGACGCGCCGCATGTCGCCGAGGCGCATGAATTCCTGAATTACATGATGAAGCCGGAGGTGATCGCCAAGTCGAGCAACTACGTCTTCTACGCCAACGGCAACAAGGCGTCGCAGCAGTTCATCAACAAGGAGATACTCGAGGATCCGGCGATCTACCCGGACGAGGCGACGCTGGCGAAGCTGTTCACCATCGCCCCCTACGATTCCAAGACCCAGCGCGTCGTCACCCGCACCTGGACCAAGATCGTCACCGGGCAGTAAGCGACAATCAACGACCCCGGCAGGTGCTGCCGGGGTCAAATCTTCTGGGGATAGGACGCAGGACGGAGTGGGATATGAAATCGCTTGGCAGCATCCGCAGGGATTTCGCGCCGTGGAACGACCCGAACGCCAAGCCATACATCCAGTTCGACAAGGTCACCAAGAAGTTCGGTGACTTCACCGCCGTCAACAATTTGTCGCTGACCATATTCGAGCGCGAGTTTTTTGCCCTGCTCGGGGCGTCGGGCTGTGGAAAATCGACGCTTTTGCGGATGCTCGCCGGATTCGAGGAGCCGACCGCCGGCCGCATCCTGCTCGATGGTCAGGATCTGCGCGGCATCCCGCCATACCGGCGGCCGGTCAACATGATGTTCCAGTCCTATGCGCTGTTCCCACATATGACGGTCGAGAACAACATCGCCTTCGGCCTCAAGCAGGACGGCATGCCGAAGCCCGAGATCGCGGCGCGCGTTGGAGAGATGCTGAAGCTGGTCAAGCTCGAGCAGTTCGCCAAGCGCAAGCCGCACCAACTGTCCGGCGGCCAGCGCCAGCGCGTCGCGCTTGCCCGCTCGGTCGCCAAGCGGCCGAAGGTGCTGCTGCTCGACGAGCCTCTGGGCGCGCTGGACAAGAAGCTGCGCGAGGAAACACAGTTCGAGCTGATGGACCTGCAGCAGTCACTCGGCCTCACCTTCGTCGTCGTCACCCACGACCAGGAAGAGGCGATGACCATGGCCGACCGTATCGCCATCATCGACAAGGGCGAGGTGATGCAGGTAGCGACGCCGGCGGAAGTCTACGAGGCGCCGGGCTCCCGTTTCGTCGCCGGCTTTGTCGGCAACGTCAACATGTTCGAAGGCAAGATTGCGCATGGCGAGGCCGGCGCGGCAAGCATCGATGCGGGCAACGGCATCACCATCCGGGCCGAGAATGCCGGCGATGCCGCCACCGGCGCGGCCGTCGCCTTCGCCATCAGGCCGGAGAAGATCAAGATATCCTCGACGAGACCGGCGGGCGCTGTCAACGCCATCGAAGGCGAGGTCTACGATATCGCCTATCTCGGCGACATGACCGTCTATCACGTCAGGCTGGACGACGGCCACGTGGTGCGGGCCAGCACGATGAACGCGGCCCGCATCACCGAGGATCCGCTGAGCTGGAACGACCGTGCCTGGGTGTCGTTCAGGCCGGACGCCGGCGTCGTGCTGACGCGATAGAGGCGGTCATGTCGAATGCCGCTGTCACCGCTGCAACAAGCTCTCGGGCCGCCGACGCGGGCAAATCCGCCCTGGCCAGACTGGGCGAGGCCTTCGTTGGCCGCCTTGTCATCATCATCCCCTATCTCTGGCTGGTCTTCTTCTTCCTCATTCCGTTCGTCATCGTCTTCAAGATTTCGCTGTCGCAGACGGCGATCGCTATACCGCCCTACACGCCGGTACTTGGCTTCGGGGATGGGCTTTCCGGTTTTTTTGCTCAGCTGAAACAGCTCAGCATCGATAACTACACATGGCTGACGCAGGACGCGCTCTACGTCAACGCCTATGTGACGAGCGTCGTTGTCGCCGCCATTTCGACGGTGCTGACATTGCTTGTCGGCTACCCGATCGCCTATGGCATGGCCCGCGCGCCGGCGATGCTGCGCCCGACTTTGCTGATGCTGGTGATCCTGCCGTTCTGGACCTCGTTCCTGATCCGCGTCTACGCCTGGATCGGCATCCTCAAGCCCGAGGGGCTGCTCAACCAGCTGCTGCTCGCCACCGGCGTCATCAGCCAGCCGCTGATCATCCTCAACACCTACACGGCAATCTTCATCGGCATCGTCTATTCCTATCTGCCGTTCATGGTGCTGCCGCTTTATTCCGCCCTCGAGAAAATGGATTATTCGCTGATCGAGGCGGCCAAGGACCTCGGTTGCCCGCCGACCAGCGCCTTCTGGAAGATCACCTTTCCGCTGTCGCTGCCTGGCGTCATCGCCGGCTGCCTGCTGGTGTTTATTCCCGCCGTCGGCGAGTTCGTCATTCCCGACCTGCTCGGCGGCTCGCAGACGCTGATGATCGGCAAGACGCTGTGGAACGAGTTCTTCGCCAATCGCGACTGGCCGGTGTCGTCGGCCGTCGCCGTCATCCTGCTGTTGCTGCTGATCGTGCCGATCATGCTCTTCCAGCGGGCCCAGGCCCGCGCCCAGGAGCAGGACAAATGAACCCGACTTGGAGCCGCTTCAATATCACTTCGATCGTGCTCGGCTTTGCCTTTCTTTACCTGCCGATCGTCCTGCTCGTCGTCTTCTCCTTCAACGAGTCGAAACTGGTCACTGTCTGGGGCGGCTTCTCGACCAAATGGTACGTCTCGCTGTTCCACAACCGGGGCCTCATGGACGCCACCTGGGTAACGGCCCGCGTCGCCGTCATCTCGGCCACCGTGGCGACCGTGCTCGGCACGCTGGCAGCTCTCACCTTGACCCGCTACACGCGCTTCAAGGGCCGGACGCTGTTTTCCGGCATGGTGTTTGCGCCGCTGGTCATGCCGGAAGTCATCACCGGCCTGTCGCTGCTGCTGCTCTTCGTCGCCGTCGGTCTCGACCGCGGCTTTCTCACCGTCACGCTTGCCCATATCACCCTGACCATGTGCTTCGTCGCCGTCGTCGTGCAGTCGCGCTTGATCACGTTCGACCGCTCGCTGGAAGAGGCCGCGATGGATCTTGGCGCGCCGCCGGTGAAGACCTTCTTCCAGATCACGCTGCCGGTCATCATGCCGGCGATCGTGTCTGGCTGGATGCTGGCGTTCACATTGTCGCTCGACGACCTGGTCATCGCCAGCTTCACCTCAGGGCCCGGCGCCACCACGCTGCCGATGAAGATCTACAGCCAGGTTCGTCTCGGTGTGACGCCGGAGATCAACGCCGCCTGCACCATCCTGATCGCGGTCGTGGCGGTCGGCGTCATCATCGCTTCGCTCGCCAACAAGCGTCGCGAGGTGCAGCGCCAGCGGGACGAGCAGGCCGCGCAGCGTGGGTGAAAAGCCGGCAGGAAGCACTCCTGACGACGACCGCGGCAGCCTCGCTGCCTACTTTCCGGAAACCCCGCGGCTTATCGGCGAAATGAACGGCGTGCTCCACGTTCCGCCGACGAAGAACGAAGACTGGTTGGGACCCTGGTTATTTGTCTGCGTGGCTGGCTGGTCCGCCTGAATGATGCCGCCGGACAGCGCCAGCCCGCGCCCGGCGTAGGAGGCGATGCCGGAAAGCCAGATCTTGTACTTCGCCGAATTCGCTTCGGCCTTGTCGATCTTCGCTACACCGTTCGAGATGCTCGCCTTGAGTTCTGCCCCGTCGATCGGCAGCGTTCCGTCGGAGATATCGTCGAGCGCGAAGAACCCGCCCTGTTCGTTGTGCTTGAGAAACGCCGGCAGGTTGAACCGGCTCAACGCGCCCTGGCCGAATTTCGCCGAAACCGAGCCGTCGGCGTTTTCGAAAATGGAATCCCAGGTTCTGCCCGGCCCCTTGAGGATGACCGAAACGGTTCCCGTGCCGATCGGCACCAGTCGCGTCATTCCGGCTGCGGTGCCAAAAGCGCCGCCGTCGATGTCGGAGGCGAGCAGCCTGATCTCGACCTGCGTGCCTCCCGGCTTGCGGTCGAAACGAAGACTGCTCTGGATGTTGCCGCCAAAGGCCGATGCATCGGAAATATCGAAGACGGCAAGACCGTTCTTGACCTGGGCGGCGGCAGCGACGTCGGCAAGCTGGATAGCGCCTGCGGTGGCCTGAGCTGCCGACAGTCTGAGATCGAGATCGATCCGGTCGGCGACGCTTATGTCGATTTCGCCGGGGCCAACGCCGCTCGTAGGCGCCAGGGGTGTGAAGGCGGAGAGAAAGGACCGCAAGTCGAGCGTCTCGAAGGCGAGCGTACCGGCGATCACCGGCCGCGCCTCGCCAAAGGAGAAGTCCAGCGCACCCATTCCCGGATTGTCGTCCAGAGCGATCTCGGTGTTTTCGAATTTAATGCGGCCGGAGGTCGCCGTAACCTTGCTGGAAACGGAAACCGAGCCGATTGCCGCGCCCGGCGCGATGCCGGCCCGCGACCATTCGAGCACGCGCCTGAGCGAGGGTGCGGCAAATTTCGCCTGGCCGTCGAAATAGGCGTTCTCGGACATGCTGGCGACGCCGTCGAAGGAAAAACTGGCAGGGGGTGCCTTGAAGGAAAGCGTCATCGGCGCCGCACCACCCCCAAACAGCACCAGCGGGTTCGACGATGCGGCATCCACAGCGACGCTTTCGCCACGCCAGATCCCGGTCGCCGACAGCGTCGCATTGCTGTTCATTGCACCCCAGTTCGCCTGTCCGCTCAGGCTGCTCAGTATCTCAGCGTCCTTGCCATCGACGGAGGTCACCACGCGGCCGTTCCTGAACTCTACGGTGCCGAATGGATCAGCCGGCAGCTTGCTCAGGTCCGGCTTGGCCGGATTGGCACTGACCACGGCGCGAGCGATGTCGATGGAACGCGTGATGCGTCCGCCTGAAGGCAGGGCAGGCAGGAAAAATCCATGTGCTGCGCGTTGAACCCTGATCGTCGGCCGGATCAGCCGCGCCGTCGAGAACACCACATCGCCCTGCAACGCCGCCATGGCGGAGAGATTGACCTCGACCCGTTCGGCTTCGATCACAGGCGGCGCGTCGCTCTCTGTCCATTGCGAAAGCGTCACGTCGGACAGGATGGCCCGGAAATTCGGCCAGACCTCGATCCGCGGGGCCCCGTCGATGTTGACCCTGAAACCGCTCCATGCACTCATTTCCCAGGCGATGCGGTCGCGCACGATGCGGGTCGAGGCGACCAGCGGAAGGGCGGCAACGGCCAGCGCGATGACGAGCACGGCAACGCCGATCGCCCATATTCCGCGCCGGATCAAAGGTGATGACATGTCGCCCCGTATGCTTCCGTTCCGACAAGAATCGCCCGACGGGTGTAACCCACGGCTGACGCATTTCAAGTCTTTATGGCCCAGCGATGGCATTTGCGCACATCCACGTCGCTCGGCCGAACAAAATCTTGCTCTGCTGCGCCGCGATATGCATAAGCGATGCCAATGCATGTCGCCAAAATCGTCTTGGGATAACGCACACATAAAAACAAAAGTCTAAAGCGCGTCGCGTGAATCTCTTCAAACGTGACGTGCTTCAAGGAGGAACGATCATGGCCGGCGACGTACCGCTCTGGGCACCGACGAAAGACCAGGTCGACGCCGCGCCGATGACTGCCTTCATGCAGGCCGCCGCGGCCGCAACCGGCAAGGTTTTTTCCTCCTACGCCGATCTACATCGTTGGTCGATCGACGATCGCGAGGCATTCTGGAGCCTGGTCTGGGATTTTTGCGGGATCGTGGGCGACAAGGGCGCCAGTGGCGGGATCAGTGGCGGCGGGCGCGTGCTTGTCGATGGCGAGAAAATGCCCGGCGCCGCCTTCTTTCCCGACGCGAAGCTGAACTTCGCCGAGAACCTGTTGAAGAAAACCGGGCTCGCTGATGCCATCGTCTTTCGCGGCGAGGACAAGGTCGAGCGCCGGCTCTCCTGGAATGAGCTGCATGCGCTGACCTCGCGGCTGCAGCAGCTTTTCCTGTCGCTCGGGGTGAAACAGGGCGACCGCATCGCCGCCATGATGCCCAACATGCCGGAGACGGTCGCGGCCATGCTGGCGACAGTCTCGATCGGCGCCGTCTGGTCGTCCTGTTCTCCCGATTTCGGCGAACAGGGCGTGCTGGACCGGTTCGGTCAGATCGAGCCTGTCGTTTTCATCGCGCCCGACGGTTACTGGTATAATGGCAAGGCGATCGAGGTCGCCGACAAGATCGCGGCGGTTGCCGCAAAGCTTCCCACCGTCGGCAAGATCCTGATCGTCGACTATCTCGGCACGTCGACCGATGTGGCGGCGACCATAGAGAAGGCGACTGCGCTGGACGAGGCGCTCTCATCCTTTGCCGCCAAGCTCGTAACCTTCGAACGGTTGCCGTTCGCGCATCCGCTCTACATCCTGTTTTCTTCCGGAACGACCGGCATCCCCAAATGCATCGTCCATTCGGCCGGCGGAACGCTGATCCAGCATGTCAAGGAAGAACGGTTCCACGCCGGCCTGCTCGACGGCGACCGCTTCTTTTATTTCACCACCTGCGGCTGGATGATGTGGAACTGGCTGGTGTCCGGCCTGGCATCGGGTGCAACCCTTCTGCTTTATGACGGGTCGCCCTTCTATCCCGACGGCAACGTGCTGTTCGATTTTGCCGACGCCGAGAAGATGACCTATTTCGGCACCTCGGCCAAATTCATCGATTCCGTGCGCAAGGCCGGCCTCAGACCGATCAAAACGCATGATCTTTCCAGCGTGCGCACGATCTCCTCCACCGGCTCGCCACTGTCGCCCGAGGACTTCCGCTTCGTCTATGACGGCATCAAGACGGACGTGCATCTCGCCTCGATCTCCGGCGGCACTGACATCGTCTCCTGCTTCGTGCTCGGCGTGCCGACCGAACCGGTATGGACCGGAGAGATACAGGGGCCTGGTCTCGGCCTCGCCGTCGATGTCTGGGACGACGACGGCCACCCGCTCAGGCAGGAGAAGGGTGAACTCGTCTGCACCAAGGCGTTTCCGGCGATGCCGATCGGCTTCTGGAACGATCCCGAAGGCAAGAAATACCACGCAGCCTATTTCGAGCGCTTCGACAATGTCTGGTGTCACGGCGACTTCGCCGAATGGACCGCTCATGGCGGCCTGATCATCCACGGCCGCTCCGACGCGGCGCTCAACCCGGGCGGGGTGCGGATCGGCACGGCGGAGATCTACAATCAGGTCGAGCAGATGCCGGAAATCCTGGAAGCGCTGTGCATCGGCCAGGATTTCGACAACGACGTGCGCGTTGTGCTGTTCGTGCGGCTGGCTCCGGGCGTTGAACTCGACGCCGAGCTGCAAAAACGCATTCGCGCGAAAATCCGCAGCGGCGCGAGCCCCCGCCACGTGCCGGCTAAAATCGTCGCCGTCGCCGACATTCCACGCACCAAATCGGGCAAGATCACCGAACTCGCGGTGCGCGACATGGTGCATGGCCGCGCTGTCAAGAACAAGGAGGCGCTGGCCAATCCCGAAGCGCTCGAGCTGTTCCGCGACCTGCCGGAACTGGCCGATTAGTTCCTCGAAGTGAGCGAGTTTGACAGGTTGCAGGTCTGTTTTGTGGCCATGATTTCATGGTTCGTTGAGTGAACCATCGCAAACGTTCGAGATTGGCCGAAGCTCCTCAACTTCGTCATCCCTGGGCGTAGCAGGAGCGAAGCTCCGTCGCGGAGACCCCAGGATGACGAAGCGATGGACGCTTCAACTAATCTCCAAGACATGAGAACCGTCACGCGTTCAAACGGCAGCCGAGCATGGTTAACGAAATATCTCGCTCGAATTTACCTAGATTTCATGAGTGGTACACATTGGTAAATTTTTCGCGGCGCCGGTAAGGTTTTGTTAAGGCCCGGCATCGATAGTCGTGCGTAACTTGAGGGAGAAATCCCGTTCCTCTAAATCCCCAGAGGATCTGAATTCGCTCAAGCCCCCGTTGTAACAGCAATCCAATCATTCAAGGCGTCCTGTTGGACGCCTTTCTTTTTAACTAATCCGCGAGCACGCGGGTCGACGGGAAAGCGACTTCGACCAGGGTGCCCTCGCCGGGGGTCGAGTTGATGGTGAACCGGGCCCGGTTCGCCTCGACCATGGCCTTGGTCAGCGGCAGCCCGAGGCCGGTGCCGTCGCCGCGCCCACGCTTCAGCGCGTTGATCTGTTTGAACGGCTTGAGTGCCTGCTCGATCTCGGACTGGCTCATGCCGATGCCGGTGTCGCGCACGCGCATCACGACGTCGCCGGAGATCTCGTAAGCTGTCGATACGATCACCTGGCCGCCGGCCTGCGTGTAGCGGATGGCATTCGACAGGATGTTCAGCGCGATCTGGCGCACGCTGCGCAGATCGGCCACCACTTCCGGCAGCCGTGAGGCGAAGCTGGAGCGGATGATGACACGTTCGCGGTTGGCTTGCGGCTGCATCATCGCCACTGTCTCGGCCAGCGTGTCGTTGAGCGACACCGCCTCATAGGCCATCTCCTGCTGGCCGGCCTCGATCTTCGAAATGTCGAGCAGGTCGTTGACCAAGTCGAGCACATGGTTGCCCGACCGGTTGATGTCGCGCAGATAGTCGCGGTAGCGGTCATTGGCGACCGGCCCGAATTTCTCGTCGACCATCAGCTCGGAAAACCCGATGATGGCGTTGAGCGGGGTGCGGATCTCGTGGCTGATGCGGGCGAGGAAGTCGGTCTTTTGCGAGGAGGCGCGCTCGGCCACAGCGCGCGCCTGGGTCAGGTCCTCTTCGGCCCGCTTCCATTGGGTGATGTCGCGCACCACCGCGCAGAAGCCGCTGTCGTTGGGCAGGCTGCCGATGGTCATGAACAGCGGAATGAAGCGCCCCTGCGCCTCGCGTCCGATCACCTCGCGGCCGTCGTTGAGCACACTCGCCACGCCGGGCTCGGACAGTCCGTCGAGATAGTCTCGCGCGGCGCGCTGGCTTTCGATCGCGAACAGCGAGACGAAGGGCTTGCCGGCCACCTCGTCGCTGTCGAAACCGAACAGCGCTTCCGCCGGGCGGCTGATCGAGCGGATCGTTCCGTCTCGGCTGATCAGCACGACGCCGTCGGTCGCGGTGTCGATGATGGTCCGCATCTCGGCGATGCGTGCCTTGAGTTCGGAAGTGTCCGGCTGCGTCTTGTCGTCGGCGGCGCCATGCGGAATGGCTGCCTCGTCGTCGCCGGAACGGCGCACGACCAGCATCAGCGCCTTGCCTCCACGCCACGGCACTGAACGCAGAATGGCCTCGATCGGGAACTCCTGACCGTCATGCGTCTTCAACCGCAATGCGTGATCGGTTCCGTCGGAGGCGCTGCCGTCGTAAGGATCGGCAAACAGCGCGCCGAGGCCACCGGCATCCTCCAGATCGTCGAGCGTGTCATAGCCGGTCAGGCTGAGGAATTCCTCATTCGCATAGTGAAGATCGTCGCCGGAATGGATGAGCAGCGGCACCGGCAGCTTGCCGAGGATCGAGATATCCGGAGCCTTGTTGTCATCTGCGGTCGAAAAAGCCGATGGCACGAAGCCTTCGAGCTTGAGCGGCGGCGCCGGCAGGCGTGGCGGTTCGATCGGCGTCGGCTCCACGTCGCCGGCATCGCCGATGTCATCGGTTGACGAACGGGCTTCGTCGTCATCGGGCCGCGCCCAATCCTCGTTGTCTTCTGCGTCACGGAAATCGGCAGCCGTCATGCTGTCATCGTCTTCGGCGGCGGTCGATCGACCACTCGTGTCGGTGGGTTCGACCACCTCTTGCGCCGCCTTGTCCGGCTCCGAAACCGGCGCACCGTCGCTGTTGTCGGCGACATAGTCCCGGTCGGCGTAATCGAGCAGCGAGCCTGAGCTGCCGGACACGGTTGCTTCCGGCTGCTCGCCGTCGAGCCTTGCGACATCGTTCTCGTCTTCGACATCGGTTTCGGTCGGTTCCGCCGCAGCCGGTATTGCAGCATCGGGCTGTTCGGTCGGGGGATTGTCCTTCTTGAGCCGCTCGCCGATCTCACGGAATGCACTGCGTTCCAGCGTCGACAGGCCTTTGTCGTTGGCCGGCTGCCTGTGCTCGGCCAAACGGATCACCTTGTCGGCAAAGCGCCGCTCCGGCTTCGGCACGATGGTCAGCGCCGGCACCTCGCCCTGGAACGGGTCGGTTTCGTCAGGCATTTCGGCGACTTCCGGTTCGACGGCTGCGGTGGCCTCGGCATTGGGGACAAGCGCCATACCGATCGCTTCGGGATCGACCACTGCATCGCTGGTGCGAGCAACGCCGAAGCCGCGAAAACCCTCGAAGGCACGGCTGCGGCCGTAGACAGGCAGCGCCGCCAGGTCGACGGGTATCTTGAAATCGGTGCCGGCAACCGGCCACAGCACCGAGCGGCCGGACCAGGTGTCGCGTCGGTCGAGCAGGCCGGCGATCTCGCCGGACGCATCGAGGTCGAAGGTGGCCGCGACGTCCCTGAAGCGCCGGCCAATCACATCGGCGGCAGGCTTGCCGACGAGTTCCGCGAATTCCGGCGACAGCGCACTGAACCTGCCTTCGGCGTCGGTTCGCCAGACGAAACGCAGGGGCGGCGCCGCGCGGTCGATCGAGGGGATGGCACGCTCAGTCGGGGAGGCGGCCCTGATGGCATCCTGTGCGGAACTTTCCGCCGAAGCATCCGCCTCGACATGTCCGGACGCATCCGGTCCCGGCTTTTGCGCCTCATCCTCGCTGGCGCTGAAATACCAATGGTCATGCTGAGGAGGCATTCCGCCGGCTGCTTCCGGACCCTGCTCGGTCGAATCAGGCTCGGTTGAATCAGGTCCTGTCGAATCGGGCCGGGCCGAATCGGGCCCGATGGAATCGGGAACGTCATGCTCCGCCGACACCGATGTGTCTTCGCCGGCTGCCGGGACTATCTCTGCCGCATCCGTCTTCGCGACTGCTGCCGGCGCATTGTCCTGTTCTGCCTTTGGCCGGACTGCGGCAACGGCCGCCGCGGCCCCGGTTGCGGTTTCCATCCCCGCGCTGCGCTCGCCAGCAGAGGCTTCTTCGGAGTCAAGCCGGTCCTCGTCGATCACCACCAGCAGGTGCCGCTCGTCCGTCAGCCGGGCGAGGCCGGCCGGATAGGAAGTGGTGCCGCCTGGAACGAGGCGTTTGACGATGCGGTCGCTCTCGTGCGCCACATCGGCCACAAGCGCTGCCAGCGTTTCGGGCAAGATGCCGAGCGCCGAAAAACCATCGGAAGCGGCCTCGATGTTGCCCTTGGCGTCGACGAAGGCGATGTAATGACCGTCTTCGGTAAAGCCGCTGATGGCCCGAGCGGCGATCTCGGCGGCGCTGCGCGAGCCGGTCTGCGCCGCCGGCACCGCCAGCATAATCGCGTTCTCGCCGTCAGGCATTGTCACCGCGCTGGCCAGAAAGCCAACCGCGCGGCTGGTCAGGCCGGTTGCCAGCCGCACCGTGATGGCGCGGTCGCGGCCGATCTGTGGAAAACCGCTTGTCGCCATGATCTGGCGCCTGGCGATCAGCGGCAAGCCTGTCGAGGCGCCGATGATGGCCTCGATGTCGGGATAGCCGAACACCGCTGCCCCTGGTCCGTTTGCCCAGATCACCTGTTCGAGGTCTGCCGACAGAAGCGCGATCGCGTCGCCGGCGGCAAAGCGCTTGCGGACCGCGTCGAGCACGGCGACGTCGAGGAAGGAGTAGTTTTCGGACGGCATGCGCTTTGGGAGCCCTCACACAGCGGCAGTTTGCGGTTAACGCTTTGTTAATAAAAGCCGACGGCGCGAAGGTCCACAAGCCATAGCGTGCAACCGCCGGAATCTCTGGCCTCGTGGTTAACGCTGGGAGAGAAATTCTATGGTGCGCTGCAACAAAGATATTGCAATGCACAAAATTTGCCTTTATATTGCCATCATACATGAACGAGACGGCTTTCTGTCGAAGCCGCTGCCACTGCAAAGGATGGAAAATGTCCAAGACCAAGACCGCTGAAAACGTCGAATTCCCGAGCTTCGACGCTTCCAAGGCCACCGACCAGATCCGCGCTTTCGCCGAAAAGGGCGTCGAGCAGTCGAAAGAGGCCTATACCAAGCTGAAGACCGGCGCCGAAGAGACCCAGAAGGCTCTGGAGTCGACCTTTGAGACCGCCAAGACCGTTTCCAACGACCTGTCGCTCAAGACCATCGCCGCTCTGCGCGCCAATACCGAAGCCGGCTTTTCGCATTTCGAAGCGCTGATCGGCGCCAAGTCGCTGTCGGAAGTCGTCGAGCTGCAGACCGCATTCCTGCGCAAGCGCGTCGAGATGACCGTCGAGCAGGCAAAGGATTTCCAGGCCGTCGCCTCCAAGGCGGCCGAGGACGTCTCCAAGCCGATCAAGTCCGCCTTCGAGAAGGCGATGAGTGAAATTAAGGCCGCCTAATATTTGCGCATATTTCGAAGATGCAACAAAAGGTCGCATTTCTTCGAAGAGGATTATGTGAGATATAGTGGTCAAGCGAATACCCGGCGGGTGGAACCTCCTCCCTCTGCTCTCCGGGGTGACCAGCCAGCACCTCCTCCCGCTGGCTCGTAACAGGAAAAGGTCGGCACCTCCTCCCGCCGGCCTTTTTCTTTGCCCGGCGAAAGGTGACGATCTTTGCCTACAGCAAAGGACGCTGTAGAGCTTTGGATTTTGCGCATGATCCTTTCCGAAAATCGATTCTGATTTTCGGGTCATGCGCGGCCAAAAGCCTTGAATTAAACTCCGATAGCCCGTATGGACGCATCGCCGAACGACAGAGCGGGTCCTGGAGAATGAACGGTCCATTCGATCCCGCTCGGGCAATCGTGCCGTTGTAGCTCAGATGGTTAGAGCGCCGGATTGTGGATCCGGAGGTCGCTGGTTCGATCCCAGCCAACGGTACCATCAATTTCCTCAATAAACTCAATGCGTTGTGTAGACGACCAATTGTCGCTTGCAGGCATTTTGTGTCGCGTCATGTTGCAAACCGCTACCGTTGATTTCCAAGGGTTCCCTGTCACACTCGGCAGGTCCACGTGACATGGGCGCGAGATAGAGAGGGGAAACTGAATGTGGAAGGAGATCGAGATCAAAACCGGCGCGAAGACCGCCGAGATTTGGAAAACAATCCAGGACGGCTTTGAAACGATCTTTATAGCGGCTGGCGGTCCAGAGGACGCCGCAATGTATTTCAACTCACGAATTCCCGGCAATGACGTGTGCCCGGCTTGACCCACTGCGTTGCCGGCCACGTCTTCATGGCCTGTGGCGGCGGGCCTGGGTGTTCCTACCCGCGTCCAGTTCTGGCGCACTGCCTAAAACTCGTATCCAAATCGCTCTATGTCAGTCCTGTAGATAGTCCACACCATGTTCCTTGTCTCGGGCGTGTAGTAGTTGCGGTAGTCGGCCTTTCGAATTGACTTCTTGCTATGCGGCAAAGCGAGGTTTGCTAACCCGATTCTCTCGGAAACGTGGGTGAATTCCTCACGGATCTGCTCAAAGCGCCCGACGTGATCAACTAGCAAGCTTCCATCATGGTCATCAATGAACAGGTGTTGTGCCCGCCATTGAGGATGATCGACGCGTTGGATAGCCGTCAGATACGAGCGGAAAGACATAAAGCGGGTCAGACCAAGGATTTTGCGCAAATCACGGCGCCAAGTCTTGGTGTAGAGAAACTGTGAAACGGCTTTGTCCCATGGGTTTCTGACGAGGGAAAACTTGAACATACGATCAAAAGTCTCCGCCCCTATCTCTGACCGGATTTGGGCGGCGGTAAGATGATGCAGGCCTTCTTTCTGGTGACGGTTTAGTTCTGGATTCTTCCAATATTGGTCAGCCGTTCGGCTTACCCGATCCGGCCAAATGGCATCTTCGATACTGGTGCCACCATTCTTCGGTATGTGAATAAACAAGCAGCCCAATTCTCGGCTCAGCATTTTTCCCGCCCCTCGATCCCACCGCGATCGATAGCATCGAAGACACTAAATTAGAAGTGGTGCATGACATGGCCTATAGTTCGCCCCAGCCAGCACAGCGCCTCCTCTTCGATCGTCATGATGCTGGACGTTTACAGCCACCTGTTCCCAAGGGGCGACGATGGCGAGCAGATGGCGGCTGCGGAAAAGCTCTTCGGCTGAACGCAACACAAATGCAACATGCCGTAAAAAAACTCCAACGAAATCAACAGATGCTCTCGGATTGTGGATCCGGAGGTCGCTGGTTCGATCCCAGCCAACGGTACCATCGCTTTATTTGCTAAATCACTGAATTGTTGGGCGGCCGCGCTGCCTATCTGTCAGCCGCAATCGTCGCCTGCAGCCATTGCGTGATGGCATCGAACGCGATCGGTTTGGTCGTGTCGACGTCAAACAGCGGTCCGCGCCGCAGCGGCTCGGCGCGGTTGGCCAGTTCGATCAGTTCGGGGATGTAGGCCGCGCCGGGATGGCCGGCGGGACGCTGGTCGAGCCGTGCGCGATAGCGCTCGGCCAGAACCCCGCTGGGAGCATGACACCAGATTTCGGCGGTCTGCTCGACGCCGGCCCTTCGCAGATGATCCTCGAGCACCTGGCGCGGCTGGAAGCCGAACCAGGCGTCGACGACAAGTATGCTGCCCGCCGGAGCCTCGCCGACGACCGACCAGATGGCTTGGTAACTGGCGCGGCCGAGCGTGCGGTTGAATTCGCGATCGCCGCCGCCGAGCACTTCGAGGAACGGGTTCTTGATCGTATCGAGCGCGAGCAATGGCCAACCCATGCGCTCGGCGATGCCGCGCGAGACGGTGCTTTTGCCGCTGGCGGGTATGCCGTTGACGAGCACGGCGCGCCGGCTGGGCACGGCGCGCCGGCCGGGCACGGCAAGCCGGCCGGGGTTGAGCCGGGCAGATGGCAAGGACACGGGCGCGACTGCCGCCATCGTCGCGAGCGCTTGCAGACCGGCGCCGATGACGCCGGCATCGTCGCCAAGTTGCGCCGCTTCGACCGGGCATTGGTACCACGGAGCCAGGGCGGGAGCCCTGGCAAGCGCCCGATGGGCCGCCAGGCCAAGTCCGCCGCCGAGCAGGACCAGGTCGGGATCGAACATGGCCACGGTCGTATCGATTGCCGCACGCAGCGGTCCGGCCCAGGCTTCAAGTACGCCGCGCGCCAACGGATCGCCGCCCGCATCCCGGGCAAAAAGCTGATCGACCGAAACATCCCGACCGAGGCCTGCCCGCGCGATGTGACGGCCAAGCGCGGTGCCGGAGCTGGTGGTTTCAACGCAGCCGCGCCGGCCGCAGACGCACGCTTCGCCTGATATGTCGACCGTGATATGGCCGAGCTGCCCCGCCGTCCCCTTGCCGCGGACGATCCGCCGGTCTTGGATCACGGCACCGCCAATGCCGGTCCCGATCGTGAACATGACGATGCTTTCATGGCCCCTGGCGGCGCCGAGAGCCATTTCCGCGATCAGTGCCATGTTGCAATCATTGTCGATCACCACGGGCTTGCCCGCCAGGCTTTCCAGTCGTTGCGCCAGGGAGATCGAGGCAAGGTTGACATAGCCTCCGGACAAGACCGCGCCAAGCCGCGCATCGACGCGTCCGGGGACGCCGATGCCGATGGCGGCAACTTCGGGGGAATCAAGCCGGCGCACCATTTCGGCGATCCGGGAGAGCACGAACTCGGGGTCCGGCGCGCTCTTCTCGGAAATACGATCGAGGATTTCGCCCGTGCCGGAAATGCGGGCGGCGCGCAGATTGGTGCCGCCGATATCGATTCCGATGGCCATCGAACTAAGAGGCATGACGTCCTGTCATGTACTAAGCGGCTTTCTGCCGGTAGTTTCCGATCACCGCCTGAAGCTCGCGCAATCTCGACACTGCGATGGTCTTAAGCCTTTCCCGCTGAATGTCACGGTCAAGCGAGATGCAGTCCTTCCACAGCGACCGGCCGGCGATCACGCCTGACGCGCCGTTCCTCATCGCGATCTCGACCTGGCCCAGGAACGTTGCGTGGTTTACGCCGGCGGAGAGGACCGCCCATGGCACCTCGCCAGCCATGCTGCTGATCCTGGCGCAGGCTTCCGGCGTTCCGGGATAAGGAAGCTTGAGCACCTTTGCCCCGCATTCCAGCGAAATCCGGGTGCCCTCTTCGACGAGCCAGGGGACCTTGGCCGTATAGTCTTCAATGCTTTCCCCTTCGAGCTGATAGGTCAGGAACTCGACGACGAGCAGGAGGTCCTCTTGCGCGAAGTCGGCGATGCATTGGCGCAGAATGGCGACATTGTGCTCATTCGCCTCAGGCCTGTCGGCCCTGAGGTAGACCATGATCTTGCCGCCGGTGCCGCCGACCTCGCGGACGCGGCGCGCGCCGATGCCAGGAGCGAGGCGCGACAGGCGGTAACCGGCGGGCGAGACGTCGAAGCCCGAGGCATCGAGGCCGATGAGCAGAGCCGTATCGCGGTTCAGCACCCCTTCATCGACAACCCGCGGCACCGCGCAGAGCGGGTCGAGCAGCACGCAGGACGCCTGGCTGGCGAGGTATCGCGTGATGTCCGACTTGGTGTCGCCGAGCATGTCGTTGGTGATCTTGGCCTGTTCTGCAGGGTCCGCCGCAAGCAAGGTTCGCATGCCGCCACGCTGGTCACAGGCGATGGCCATGATGGCCCCGTCTTGGCCGCATATCTGCTGGTACCCGCGCAACTCTGCGGTCGTCATCTTTGTCATGGTCTTCTGTCCGATGTTGGCGCGCCCATTCACCAGGGCGCAGATCCGTGGAACAAGAAAGGTTTAGTTCTTACCTGCCTGTCGGCAGGAGAATTTGCCGCTTTGATGCGCTATCGAACCGAGAAATTTGCCCCTGGCCCGCAATTTGCCGTGGAAACGAGCCCACGTTGCGAGTCAGCCGAATTTGCGCGATAACTGCCATCGGTCGAGGTCTGTAACACATTGCTGAAAGGAATTGCAAGCTGGCTGTCCCTCCCGCACAAGATGCGGCCGCATCGCGGACGATGCTGCATACGGTCGCCAAACTGCACTATGAGGCTGACATGTCGCAGGTCGATATCGCGCGGCGGCTTGGTGTCTCCACCGCGACCATATCGCGTCTCCTGCAGCGGGCGAGAGCAGAGGGCATCGTGCGGATCGAGGTTCTCGATCTTGCAACGCCCGAAGGCATCACCACGCAATTGGTCGAGGGACTCCAACTTCGCGACGCGGCGGTCATCGAAACGCCGGCGGCCGGTGCGCTGACGGCCCTCGCTGCGCCGCTCGGCGCCTTGCTCAAGCAGTCGGAACTGACGGCCGGCTCCGTGGTCGCCATTGGCTGGGGGCGAGCCATTCGCGAGGTGATCCAGGCAGGCCTGCCTCGCATTCCCGGCGTTCTTACCGTCGCTGCCACCGGCGGTATGCAGCAGCAGGCGCCGCATTTTCAGATCAACGAGTTTGTGCGGCTCGCCGCCGAAGAGTTGGGCGGGACGCCGCATTTCATCCATGCGCCCTATCTGCCGTCCTCCGAATTGCGTGAGGTCTTCCTCGGCGATGCGGCCATCCGCGACAGCGTCGCGCTTTGGGACCGGACCGACGTTGCGATCGTCGGCATCGGCCTGCCCCATGCCATCAATCCGCCCGAAGCGAGTGCGGCCACGCTGAGCGAGCAGGCCCTGTTTCATGCGGCTGGAGACGTTATCCGTCATTACTTCGACGCCGAAGGTACGCTCATCCCGTGGGAGGGGGAGGGCCGGATGATCGCAATGTCGCCGGCCCAGCTTCGAGCCGTCCCCCTGTCGATCGGCGTTGCCGCCTCGCCGGAGAAGGCGATGGCCATCATCGGTGCCGTCCGCGCCGGGCTTATCAACGCGCTGGTTACAGACACGAAGACGGCCCAGGCCATCCTCGAGGCTCTCCTGCCCCGATAATGGTGGGCACCCCGATGTGTGACATCGGCACAGCTGATCGATCCCAAACTGATTGACACCAAACGCGGATCACGAGCCCGCCGCCGCGAAATCATCAGTTGTGTCGTCAAAGAGTTGGGGCAATAGTCTGCGTGAGGGGCTCTGCGGAGCAGACAGATGGTGTCCGGTTTGAAAGCGTTTCGATCCCGGAAATACCTTGTTGCAATTTCTTTCAGCAAAGTGTTACAACCTTGCGGCTAGGCAAGCATGCGCGCCGAGCGGCGCTGTTCCCTGCACCTTGCGGAGGCTAGGAACGGGACTGCGCATCAGGCTGGTCGGTTTCGACTGGCTGACCTAACGACTGGGGGGCGCTCGGGAGGAAAGCTGCCCATAACAGCAAGCAGGCGAAAGCTGTTTCTCGCCGCCAGCACTTTACATAGCCGGAACGAATTGACGGCCATTTCAATGTCGATCGCAACCGCAAATCTGCCAACACCATGAGGAGGATGCTATGAAGAAGATTGTTGCCGCCCTGGCGGCTCTCGCCATCGGCGCAACGGCGCTGGTCACGCCGGCGTTGGCGCAGGACAAAAAGTTCACCATTGCGCTTATTCCGGGTCTTACCACCGACGGCTTTTATATCACCATGCGCAAGGGCGCCCAGGCGGCAGCCGATGCCCTTGGTGTGACCCTGGTTTTCCAGGGCGCCCCGGATTTCAATCCGGTAACGCAAGTCCCCGTGCTTGACGCGGTCATCGCCAAGAAGCCGGACGCCATCCTGATCGCGCCGACCGACAAGGTTCAATTGGTCGAGCCGCTCCGCAAGGCCAATGATGCCGGCATTCCGGTGATCACCGTCGACACTTTCATCGGCAGCGGCGTCTACCAGACCGGCGCCGGCGAGGCGGATTTCCCACTGTCCTATATCGCTTCGGACAATATTCTGGGCGGCGAGATCGCCGCGCGGGCATTGGCCAAGGCCATAGGCGACAAGGGCAAGGTCTACGTTTCGAACGTCAAGCCTGGCATTTCGACCACCGACCAGCGTGAAGAGGGCTTCAAGAAGGAGATGGCGGCCAACCATCCCGGCATCACCGTTCTCGAAACCCAGTTCAACGACAACGACGCCAACAAGGCCGCCTCGCAGCTGCAGGCTGTGTTCGCGCGCAATCCCGATCTCGTTGGCGTGTTCGGTGCAAATCTGTTCTCGGCGCTCGGCGCGGCGAATGGCGTCCAGCAGGCCGGGCAGACCGGCACCGTCAAGGTCGTGGCGTTCGACGCGCCGACCAGCATTGTCGACAACATCAACACTGGCCTTGTCGACGTGGCGATTGCCCAGCATCCCGCGGAAATCGGTTATTTCGGCGTCATGTCGGCCTATGCCCATCTGACCGGCCAGTCGATCCCGGTTGCGGTCGGCACCGGCTTTACGATCATGGACAAGGCCAACATCGCCGACCCGAACATCTCGAAGTACCTCTATTCCGAATAAGTCCAGCAGGTCTCCTTCCGGCCTGCCGGAAGGAGACCTGCGCCGGGTCCCTTTGACCCTGTTTGACGGAGGCCGCGCTGCGGATCGGAACCATTCATGACTTCAACATCGCCAATCGAAACGCAGGTCGCTCCTCAGGCGGATCACGGTGACCCGGCCAGGAGTTGGCTCGCACGCGTCGCCGAAGGACGCGCCTGGCTGTTCCTCGCCGCCCTGATCATCTGTTTCGAGGTCTGGTCGAGGCTCTCCTTCGGCGCGACCTTCGTGCTCAACCCGTTCAACGTGCAGTCCATTGCGATATTTGCCGTGGCGCCGCTGCTGCTGGCGACTGGGCAGACCTTCGTCATCATTTCGGGAGGCATCGACCTTTCGCTGGGCTTTATCATGGGTCTCGCGGCCGTGGTTGCGGCCCACGCCACGAATATGGCTGGCGTCGCTATGCCGGTGCCTCTGGCCATGACGTTGGGCATTCTGGCGGCCGTGATCGTCGCCGGAGTACCTGGCGTCATCAACGGCTTGCTGATCTCGCGGCTTCGAATTCCACCCTTCATCGGCACGCTTGGCATGTTTGGCGTGGCGCGTGGCGCTGCGTTCCTGCTGGCCGGCGGCACGACGGTGCCGGTCCAGAATTCCTGGTTCGCGCTGCTTGGTAACGGCAGGTTCTACGGTGTGCCTTATCTCGTCATCATTGCCGCCGTCTTTGTCGTCGTGATGCACTACATCCTGAGCCAGACCCGGTTTGGCCAGCACAACTACGCCATCGGCGCCAATGTGCAGGCGGCGCGTCGCGCCGGCATCGACATCAGGGGCCACATCCTGCGCCTCTACGTGCTTTCGGCGATGTGCGCCGGCCTCGGGGGCGCGCTCTATGCAGCGCGCTTCACCGCGGGCGCCGCCCAGGCCGGCGAACCCTTGCTGCTCGACAGTGTCGCAGCCGTGGTGATCGGCGGCGCCAGCCTGTTCGGTGGCTCCGGCACCATCTTCGGGACGGTCGCCGGCGCCTTGGTGATCGCGGTCATTCAATACGGGCTGGTTTTCGTCAATGTCGAGCCGTTCTGGCAGTTCATCGCCGTCGGCCTCGTCATCATTATCTCCGTCCTTATCGACCAGGCGCAGCGCCGGTTCAGTGGAGCTCGCCAGGATGAATAGTTCCGAACAAACCACCCACCTTCTCGAAGTCCGACACCTTTCCAAGCATTTCGGTGCGGTGCAGGCGCTGAACGATTTCTCCATGGCCGTGCGGCCGGGCGAAGTGGTGGCGCTGGCGGGCGACAACGGCGCCGGCAAGACGACGCTGATCAAGGCGATATCGGGCGTCTTTCAGCCGACCGGCGGTGAAATTCTGCTGAGAGGGCAGCCGGTGACGTTCGCGACGCCGCAGGAGGCGCGCGAAAAAGGCATCGAGACCATTTACCAGGATCTCGCTCTCGCCGACAATTTGTCCATCGGCGCCAATATATTCCTCGGCCGTGAACCCATGCGCAAGGCCTTCGGTTTCTTGCCGGTGCTCGATCGCAAGGCCATGGCCGTCGCCGCCAAGCAGACCATGGGACGGCTGGACTTCCATGTCAGCCGGCTCGACGCCCCGGTCAGCAATTTCTCCGGCGGTCAACGGCAGGCCGTTGCCATCGGCCGGGCCGTCTATTGGGACGCGCAGATCCTGATCATGGACGAACCGACCGCGGCTCTTGGCGTCCCGGAGCAGCGCAAGGTCATTTCGCTCATCCACCAGCTCAAGGCGCAAGGCCGGGGCGTGATCTTCATCTCGCACAATCTGCAGGATATTTTCGCCGTTTCCGATCGCATCGTCGTGCTGCGCCGGGGCGTTCAGGCCGGCGAGCGCAAGATCTCGGAGACCAACCATGACGAAGTCGTCAAGCTGATGGTTGGCGGCTAATGCATGTCGCCCAAAAGCTTGCCCTCGGGCTTGACCCGAGGGTGCGCCGCGGGTTTGGAACAACGACATGCATAAAAACAAGAATTTAAAGCGCGTCGCATGAAATCCCTTCAGACGCGACGCGCTTTAGGCCGAACCTTTCGATTGCTGAAACAACGCACTTCCCGAGGGGATCAGCTTCCCGGGTGGCGAGCCGGCCAATGCGGCAATGTCTCCGGCGAGAAGCGACTGCGACAGGATCGCTGGCACAGCTACCGCGCCTAAAGCGCGTCGCATTTGACCGGCCTCACGCGACGCGCTTTAGGTTGTTGTTTTATGCATGTCGTTATCGCAAAACCGCTGCACACTTTGCGCGACATGCATTAGCTGCTCAGCATCTCAATGCGTCCGCCCGATTTCCGGCGAAATATGTTCGCCCCCGACGATGACAAAATGCCATCCAGATATGCTCGGCGCGGCGGAAAGAAGCAGGATGGCGAACAGAGTCGACATTGCCTGAGGATGTCACTATATAGCGGCGGCTTTGGCAGCGTATCCTAGGATCGCGCAGCGAATGGCGCCGCAAACGTGCCACGTATGTGACATCTATTGTCATACAAATTGACTGGATTACCAGAAAAAAGCAAGTAGAAACAATGGCGTGATCCGGGACATGATCCCAGCCAACGGTGCCAGTCTCCTCAAGAAAATAGAATCTCCTCAAGAATTAGAATGTGCTCCTTGAACCTTCGATTTCCGTCAGCCCTGTGGAGCTTGGGCAAGATCGGCTTGCCGGGTGACGGCGACTCGGTTGGAATAGGAGCGTGCATCTTTTCGGGGATGCCGGCGTTTATGATTACCAACCGGCGCAGCCGCCAGGGAACAGCAGCATGAGCGAACACGCGATCGAGTTCTTGCAGGAGTGGATCGGCGAAAAGGTCCACTGCCAGTCCTCGCTTGACAGGATCGAGGAGCAGGCCGAGACCCTCGCCAGGGAATGCGCGGCGAAGGCGGCTGAGGCCGGCATACCGCTGGAGGATATCCAGGAAGAGGTCGGCGACATTCAGGAACTTATCGCGTCGAGGCTGGAAGAGGCGGCTGAGGCCGACCAGGACGAAAAGAATTCGTACTAATGCATGTCGCCCAAAAGTGCGCAGCGGTTTTGGGATAACGACATGCATAAACAAAGAACTAAAGCGCGTCGCATGAATCCCTTCAAACGCGACGCGCTTTAGCGAGTGACATGCCGACCCGGCGAAAGGCATCTATCTACCAGGCTCAACCATTTCCAAGACCTGTGCGACGCGTGACACGCCACACAGTCCTACTTTCCCTGACTTGCACCGAATTTGCCCTTGAGCCATGCCTTCGGCAGCGCCGGCACGAAATTGCCGTCGCGCCCGGTCATGTCGTCATTGGCGACCAGCGCATTGAGGATTGCTTCCTCCACACATTCGATCACGGTGTCGAAGAACGGGTCGATGTCGCTATCCGGGATAAAATCGGCGCTGGCGATGCCGCCTGACGGCGCCAGCGCCGCCTCGCGGTTGGCGGTCGAAAAGGCCAGGAAAATATCGCCCGAGCTATGATAGCCGAAGCCGCCGGTCATGGCGACGCCGAGCGGCATCCGGCGGGCGAGCCGCTTCATCTGATGCGGCAGCAACGGCGCATCGGTGGCGACGACCCCAATGATCGAACCTTTCTCGGCGCGCGGCGTGCTTTCGCGGATCGCCGGTTCCACGAGATCTGGCCCGGCGCGCAAGCCGCGAATGATAAAATTGCTCCGCTTGCCGAAATTCGCCTGCACGAACGCGCCGACCGTGTAGCGCTGGCCGTGCCATTCGACGATGCGCGATACCGTGCCGGAGCCTGCCTTGAAACCGAAGGCGATCATGCCGGTGCCGCCGCCGACGCTGCCTTCCTCGATCGATCCGCCGGTCGCGCCATCGAGTGCCGCGGCGACATGCTCTGATCTGAGATGGTGGCCGTTGATGTCGTTCAGGAAGCCGTCATAGGTTTCCGCCGCCACCGGCAGGCCCCAGCCGCTGTCGAGCGCGGCCGGCAGCACGCGCTGCATCCAGCGCAGCGTTCCGTCGCGTGAAACGCCGCAGGAATGCGTGTTGGTGATGGTGATCGGCAAATTGAAGGCACCGGTTTCCTCGATGATGTGCGAGCCGGTCAATTCGCCATTGCCGTTCTGGCTGAAGATACCGGCAAAGACCGGCGTGGCGAGATCGTCGCGCGGTCTGGGCAGGATAGCGGTCACGCCGGTGCGCACCGGTCCCTTGCCGACCACCAGCGCACCATCGCCCGAAATCAGCGTCGAATAACCAACCGCAACGCCAGCCACATCGGTGATGGCGTTGAACGGTCCGGGCGTGCCGTCAAAACTAATGCCGAAGGCTCTTGCACGCGACCTGCCGGAAGGCGTCCGGTGATGTGGATTGCCGGTCATGGGCATTCGGAAGTCATCGGGATGATGGGCGCCTGAAAATAATCATGGGCACTTAGAACAGGGAGCCTTGATTGCCGGGCTCCTTGGCTTTGGCGGCCGGCTTTGCAATTGTTTTCGGTCTTGCGGTACCGCTGGTCGCAACCGCATCGGCGGTTCCGTCAGCGAACTCCAGCGAAAGTGCCATACCCGGCACCACTTCCGCAGCTTGCTTGATCACTGCGCCGTCGGCGTCTTTCACCAAGGCGAAGCCCCGCGCCAGCACCGCCTTGTGCGACAGCGTCGCCAGCAGCCGGTCGGCCTGGGTCAGTTTTCCGCGCAAGCGTTCGAGCCGCACCGAAATCACCCGGTCCTGTCGCCGCGACAGCGCCGACAGGGCATCGGCCTGCAATTTCTGCCGCCTTGCGATCGGCGCGGGCGACAACCGCGCCGCGGTGCGCGAAAACCGCGTTCGCCGCTCGCGCACGATGGCGAAGAACGCCGCCTGCGCACGGGCGAGATCGCGGCCGGCCAGCGTGCGCGCCTCATTCATGCGTCGCGACAGAGTGGCCGGCGTCAGCCGCTGCGCTTGAAGCCTGGCTCGCTTGCGCTGGACGCTGACGGACAGCGCCCGGCCGAGCCGGCTCGTCGCCTCGTCGAAACGCCGGCGCGGCAGCGCCAGCAACTGGTCGGGCGAGGGCAGCGCGCGGGCGGCGGCACGGACCGCCTGGCGCTTGCGCTCGAAATTGCGCGATACCGCGGCCTTGAGCCGCGCACCAAGGCCGGCAAGCGTTACTTCGAGGTCGGCGCGCACGGGCACGGCGATTTCGGCGGCACCCGTCGGCGTCGGCGCCCGCACATCCGCCGCCAGGTCGATCAGCGTCCAGTCCGTTTCATGGCCGACAGCGGAGATCACCGGAATGCGCGAAGCGGCGACGGCGCGGGCCAGCGCCTCGTCATTGAACCCCCAAAGGTCCTCGAGGCTGCCGCCGCCGCGCGCCACGATCAACAGGTCGGGGTGCGGGATAATGCCATCCTGCGCCAGTGCGTTGAAGCCGTTGACGGCGGCGGTCACTTCCGCCCCTGCCGTCTCGCCCTGCACCCGTACCGGCCAGACAAGCACATGCAGCGGAAACCGGTCCTTGATCCGGTGTATGATGTCGCGGATGACGGAGCCTGTCGGCGAGGTGACGACGCCGATGACACGCGGCATGAACGGCAGCAAGCGCTTGCGGCCGGCATCGAACAGGCCTTCGGCCTGCAGCCGGCGCTTGCGCTCTTCCAGCAGCGCCATCAGCGCCCCGGCGCCGGCCGGTTCCAGATTGTCGATGACGATCTGGTAGGTGGACTTTCCGGGATAGGTGGTGAGCCGGCCGGTGGCGATCACCTCCATGCCTTCTTCGGGGCGGAATTTCAGCCGGCTCATCGTGGTTTTCCAGACCACGGCGTCGAGCCGTGCGCGGTCGTCCTTGAGGCAGAAATAGGCATGGCCGGAGGAATGCGGCCCGCGATAGCCTGATATTTCGCCGCGCACCCGCACATTGCCGAAGACGTCCTCGACTGTGCGCTTCAGCGCGCCGGAAATCTCGCTCACCGTGTATTCGGTGGCGTTGGTGCGTGATTCGGATACTGCGTCGCTCATTGGCCGATTGGGGGGCGGTTGTCCGTCCGCGTCAAGACGGGTGTATCCGGTGCCGGCCAATTGCGGGGGTTTTTCACCAGCCCGGCGAGATCTGGTTCGGCTTGGTCCGCTTCGTCTTAGAGAAGGCAAATGCCGGGAAGTCGAAGCTTCCCGTGTCTTCGCCGAGCGGCACGGAAATATTGTCGAGGCTTTCCGAAATGTGACGGGCCAGCGCGTCGACGATCTCCGGACGCGACGTCTGGCCGCGCATGATGCCGATGCGGCAATCGGGCAGGGCGCCGAACCCGTCGGCGTCGCCCAGAACCCGCATGCCGGGCCGCAGCGCGCATTCCGGCAGCACCGAGATCGCCAGGCCGGAAAGCACCGCGGCGGTGATGACTGTCGCCGAGAAGCTGGTGAACAGGATACGGTAGTCGCGGTTCTGCCGGTCGAGTACGTCGACCGCAGCCCGCCGCCAGATGCAGTTCGGCCGGCCGAAGGCCATCGGCAGAACTTCCTGCTCATGCGTGGCGTGGTTGGCCGAAGTGACCCACAGCAGCGGTTCGCGCCGCACCACTTCCGACTGGCCGTGTGCGTCATTGTGCGTCACCAGCGCCAGATCGAGATTGCCGCGCTTGATATGATCGACCAGCCCCGGCGTCGGCTCGCAGATCACGGTCAGTTCGACACGTGGATTGGAACGGGCGAAGCGGGCCATGATCTCGGGCAGGAAGCGGTCGGCATAGTCGTCCGGCGTGCCGATGCGGATCGTGCCTTCGAGCCGCCGGTCGTCGAAGGCGGCCAGCGTTTCCCGATTGAGGAACAGCAGCCGTCTTGCGTAGGAGAGCAGCCTGTCGCCTTCCTCGGTTAACCTGTTGATGCGGCCGTCCTTTTCGAACAGCGGCTTGCCGATCCGTTCCTCCAGCCGGCGCATCTGCATGGACACCGCCGACTGGGTCCGATGCACCGCTTCTGCCGCGCGGGTAAAGCTGCCGGTGTCGACGATCGAGACGAAGGTCTGCAACTGATCGAGATCGAGTGGCGCTTTCATCGGTCTCATCCATCACTAGTGTTGATGCTAAAGATTAGAAACATTCGTTGGATTAATCAATCGAACGATGGCAAATTTACGACTGTCCACATGACGGCATGTGAATCGGGACCGGAACGGCCGCTGTTTCCAGCGCCGATCGCCCGTCTTCGTCCGTTCGAATATGAAGGAGACTGACATGGCTACGTTTGATTTCGCCACCGAGACTTCGCGCATCACGTCGCGTCCGGCTATTGCGACGCGCGTGGTCAACACCATCTCCAACGTCTACCGCGCCTGGAAAAACCGCCGTGCGTTCTATCGCCTTGGTGAGATGTCGGATGCCGAACTTGCCGACATCGGCTTGACGCGCGCCGATCTCCACGTCGCCATCGACGTGCCTTTCGGCCGTGATCCAACCGAGAGGCTTCGCGTCATCGCGGCCGATCGCGTAGACACGATCGAGGACCTTGCCCGCAAAATGACCTGATCGCGTTGGTTGCGTGCCCTTGGGGTGCGCGGCGCTATAGGATTTCGCAGGCTCCCACTCCCTGCCGGTTCCCCGCCGGCCCGCCTGCACACTGCCCGGTCCTCCTAAGGACCGGGCATTTTCTTTGGGCGGCGCTCAAGATCAGGTTGCGGCCGCCTCGTCGGTTTAGCGCCGGTCCATGCCTCGCTTGAACTGATCGAAGATCGATTCCACGCCCTTCTGGTAATCGTCGCGCTGCTGCGCGCCCGCCTCGAACATTTTGCCGAACAAATCGTCGAACGGATTGCGTGGCCTGCCGCTCGGATTTGCCTGTGGCTGGGGCGCTTCGCGCTGCTGTGGTGCCTGACGCGGCTGCGACTGTTGCGCACCGCCGCCGAACATGTCCTGCAGCACCTTGCCGAGCGGATTGTCGCCGTAGGGATTGGGCGCCTTCTGCGGCTGACCCTGCGGCTGCTGCGCGCCGCCGAACATGTCCTGCAGCATTTTGCCGAACGGATTGTCCATCGGGCCGGGCTGTGGTGCCGGCGCCTGTGCCCCGCCAGCCTGCCGCATCATCTGCTCGATGATCTCGCCGAGCGGATTGCTGCCGCCGCCAAATCCGCCTGCTGCCTGCATCTGATTTGTGGTCTGCTTGAACAGGCCGCCCATCATCATCGAAGCCACGACCGGCAACATCTGCTGCAAGATCTGCTGGCTGACGCCGCTCGCCTGCGCTGCCTGGCTGGCAACGGCGCGGGACAGGTCTTTCGAGCCGAACAGATGGCCAAGAATGCCGTTGCCTTCATCGACGCCCTGCGGTGAGAAGGCCCGGCCTGCGTCCTCGAAATATTTGGCGTGCTGGCCGCTGGCCATTGCCGTCATGAACGCGCCGAGCCCGTAGGGGTCGGAGGTGCTGCGCTTCAGCCCCTGTGAAAAGGCCGGCAGCAGCGCCTCGACCGCCGATTGCGCTTGCTGCTGCGAAAGCCCGAACTGTTGGGCCAGGGCCTGCATGCCGTTGCCGTTCTGCGCCTGCGCCAGAATGTCGAACAAGGAAGGCATTGGTTTTCTCCTCCGGGAAATCCTCGTAGGAGAGAGCCTATCGCATCGGCCCGAAAATCGGAATCGATTTCGGAAAGCGCCTTTCCCGAACTGTCGGCCAGGCCGATAGCAAACGGCTAATAAGCATACTCCATGAACACCGGCTCGATCGAGCCGCCCCAGCGCGTATGATAGGCGGAGAGCAGCTCTTCGGCGCTGGTGGTGCCGCGCGCGACGACTTCGTCCAGCGTGCTGAGGAACGAAGTTTCGTCGTAGCCGTCGCGGTTCTTGCGGCCGCGGTTCTTCAGCCCCATGCGCGAGACGACGAGCACGTCGCGGGCGATCTCGCGCAGTGTCGTGTTGCGGAACGGCGCCGAAATACCCTGTTCCGGCACGGCGTTGCGCATCGCCAGCACTTCTTCATAGCTCCAGCTCGAGGTCAGCGCCTCGGCCGCGTCGAGCGCCGCCGCGTCATAGAGCAGCCCGACCCAGAAGGCCGGCAACGCGCAGATGCGCCGCCACGGCCCGCCATCGGCGCCGCGCATTTCAAGGAAACGCTTCAATCGCACGTCGGGGAACAGCGTCGACAAATGGTTCGCCCAATCGCCCATCGTCGGCAGCCCGTCGGGGATCTCGTTGCGGGCCGCACCCGCCATGAACTGCCGGAAGGTGACGTGCGTCATGTCGTGGTACTGGCCATCGCGGATGACGAAGTACATGGGCACGTCGAGCGCCCATTCGACATAGTCGGCGAAGCCGAAATCGGGCGAGAAGCAGAAGTCGAGCAGGCCCGAGCGCTGGTTGTCGGTGTCGCGCCAGATGTCGCCGCGCCAGCTCTGAAATCCGTTGGGCCGGCCCTCGGTGAACGGCGAGTTGGCGAACAGCGCCGTCGACAGCGGCTGCAGCTTCAGCGACACCTGCATCTTGCGGCGCATGTCGGCCTCGCTCTCGAAGTCGAGATTTACCTGGATGGTGCAGGTGCGGTACATCATGTCGAGGCCTTTGGTGCCGACCTTGGGCATGTAGCGCGTCATGATCTCGTAGCGCGATTTCGGCATTTTCGGCGTCTCGGCCAGCGACCATTTCGGGCTGCCGCCGAGGCCGAGGAAACGGATGCCCATCGGCTCGGCGATCTCGCGCACCTGCGCCAGATGCGCATTGCCCTCGCGGCAGGTCTGGTGGATCGTCTCCAGCGGCGCGCCGGACAGTTCGAACTGGCCGCCGGGCTCCAGCGAGATCGCGCCCTGGCCGGTCGGCTCGACCAGGCCGATAATGCGGCCGGCATCCATGATCGGATCCCAGCCGAGTTTTTCCTGCATGCCTTCGAGAATGGCGCGGATGCCGTGATCGCCGCCATAGGGCACCGGCGCATTGCCGTCGACATAGAATGGGAATTTCTCGTGTTCGGTGCCGATGCGCCATTTGTCGCGCGGCTTGTTGCCTTCAGCCAGATGCTCGACAAGCTCGTCGACGCCTTCGATCGGCCGGAAATCGGTTGTGTCGCGCGCCATGAACAGCCCTCCGACGCATGACCCGAAAATCGGCATCGATTTTCGGTGGGGATCATGCGCCAAACCAAGTGCTACAACGTCCTATGCGCGTCCGAAAGGACGCGCGGCGCTGCAGGCGGCCGGACGACCGCCGGCGCTAGATGGACGAAATGTCAGTAGGCGATCAAGCGAAAAATCCTGAGCCACAGGGTAATTGGAATTGATCACCAATCCCCGACCGTCGCCTGTATCACCGCCAGTGCCGCCACCGCAGCCGTGTCGGCGCGCAGGATGCGCGGACCGAGCGGAATGGCCGTGACGAATGGCAGCGCCCTCAGCATCCTCCGTTCCTCGTCGGAAAACCCGCCCTCGGGCCCGACCAGCAGCCCGAACTTCTTCTCCCGTAGCGCTTGCAGCGCCGGCAGCGGATTGTTGGTGGAGGCATCCTCGTCGCAGAAGATCAACCGCCGCTCCTTGTCCCAGCCGGCCAGCAGGCGTTCGAATTTTTCCGCTTCGCGCACGTCCGGCACCGCCAGGATGCCGCATTGTTCGGCGGCCTCGACGACATTGGCACGCACGCGTTCGATGCCGGGCTTTGCCACTTGCGTGTGCTGGGTGATGACCGGTTGCAGGACGCCGGCGCCCATCTCGACCGCCTTCTGCACCAGATAGTCGAGCCGACCCTGCTTTATCGGCGCAAAGCAGTAGACGAGATCTGGCAGCGGCGGCTGCGGCCGCTGCAACGCCAGCACCTTCAGGCGTACCGCCTTTTTTGATTTGGCGGCGATCGCCGCCGACCATTCGCCGTCGCGGCCGTTGAACAACAGGACTTCGGCACCTTCGCCGAGCCGCAGCACATGCATCAGGTAATGGCTATGCTGCGGGCTCGCCTCGAACTCGATATCCGGTCCGAGGTCGTCCGGCACGAACAGCCGCTGCATCTTGTAATTGGCGCGCATCGCCGAGGAATGGGCGAGCCAAACCCTGACGTCAAGCCTCAGCGCTCGCGTGCCAGACCGGTTCGTAGCCTTGCCTCAGCACGGAAACGGTGGTTGTCGGCGTGAGCAGGCGGATTGGGCGGTCGGCGAAGCCGCCGAACGCTACCGGTTCGTCCCCCACGCGATCACCATAGCCTGCGAACGACCAGCGCAGTGCCTTGCCGCCGCGCATCGCGTAGGCGTTGCCGCCGTCCGCAACCATGGCGCCGTCCGGCAACCCGGCAAGCTCTTCTGCAGATACGACCGGTGCCGGCCCACCCGACGCCAGCCGCTCCTTATGCAGGCGCTTGTCGACTTGCGGCGCACGCGGCTCGGCAATGCCGAAGGCGATGCCGAAGCGCTGGACGAAATCGCTGGCCCGGTCGCGCCGGCAGAAGAAGCAAGGCCGATGCCCGGCCGAGAGCGCGGTCACCTCGTCCAGGAAAAACAGCTCGGTCCAGCCGGCCTTGCCACCATTCCTGTTGCGGCCCATTGGCTCACGCCGCACATCGCGGAATTCGCAGACGCAGATGATCCAGGCCTGCAGCGCCCAGCGCTTTTTCAGCAGCGTCTTCGTTTCGGGGTCATGGATGATGCCGCGATTGCCCATGAACAGGCCGCGCTCCGGCACGGCGTGGATGACGCCGAACGGGTCGACCCGATTCTGCAGTGGCATAGCTTTCTCCCCGAATACGCATCTTGGCTGGAACGACGGCGGCATGATATCGCTCGTCGCATCATTTTCATGTCAGCAGGTTTGTCGATGCGGGTGCTGGTGGTCCAGAATTTCGACAGTGAGGGCCTTGGCCAGATCGGCGCAGCTCTTGTCGAGGCGGGCGCCGATATCGACCTGCGACGGCCCTATTGTGGCGAGGCGCTGCCGCACGACAGCACTGCGCACGACGCCATGGTCGTGCTCGGCGGCGCCCAGAATGCGCTGGATGACGAGATTTGTCCGTATTTTCCTGAACTGCTCGACCTGACGCGCGATTTCGCCGGCAAGGATCGCGCCGTGCTCGGTATTTGCCTTGGCAGCCAGCTGGTCGCACGTGCCTTCGGCGGCGAGAACCGGATCGGCGCCGCCTCGGAATTCGGCTGGCACAAGGTCTCGCTCACACCGGCGGCGAAGGCCGATCCGGTGCTCGCCGCACTGCCCGAAAATTTCCCCATCTTCGAGTGGCACGACGACACCTTTGTCTTGCCAGAAGATGCCGTGCGGCTCGCCGGAAACGAAGTCGCCGAGAACCAGGCGTTTCGCATCGGCCGGGCCGTCTATGGCTTCCAGTTCCATTTCGAGGCGGACCGGCCGATGGTCCGCGACTGGAGCACATCCTTCGCATCGCTCATTGCCGAACGGCATCCAGACTGGAGCGACCGGCTCGACGACGAAATGGCCGGCAACGGAGCGGATGCCGATGCCGCCGGGCTGGCCATCGCCCGCGCCTGGGTGGCGACGATCTGACGGCTGTCGGTGCCGACGTTGCATATTTGGCACGCCGGCAAAAATCCGCTGTGGACAGCTTGTTTCCTCATTGGCTTGTGGCCGCCCGCCACCCTAGAAGGCACGCGCTCTGCATCTTCCGTGCAACGCGATGAACCTTTTGGGTCACTCGCGCGACACACCGCCGATACAGAACATGCCTAGAAGCGCGAAATCGTCGAAACTTTGCGACGCATTTTCCGTTTCAACCCAATCGTAACCCGCCTCGTGCACAGATGCAGAAAGCTCAACAAGAGATGACGTCCGTGAAAGCAGCGCTTCTGTCCTTTGTCATGTTGTCGGCCATCGTGTTGTGCGGCTTCGGCACCTATGCCGGCGACGCAGCCAACAACCACAACGCCGTCGACGGCTACGGCGTCACCGCCGCGCTTCGCTAAAACAAAGCCTTGAGGCGCGACGCGCTTTAAGCCTTCTCGCCTGACACCACCAGGATACGCTTGTCGGCGCCGTCGATGACGAGCGCGCTGAGATTCCCCGTCTGGTAGGCGAGCGTGTCGATATTGACGCGGTTGACCATCACCTCCGCCTCTGGCACCGGCGTGTGGCCATGCACCACGATCTTCGGATGCAGGCCGGAATGGTTGTGGAAGACATCGCGGATCCAGATCAGGTCCTGGGTGCTCTGACTTTCGAGCGCAATGCCTGGCCGGATGCCGGCATGGCAGAAGAAGAAGTCGCCGAAGGTCAGTGAAAACGGCAGCGACTGCAGGAAGTCGACATGGCTTTTCGGCACGGCCTGGACCAGCGCGGCATGGCCTTGCCGCAGCGCCGCCTCGGATCTGCCAAACCACGCGCCGCCACCTTCATTGAGCGCCACGCCATAGGATTGCGCGGTCTGGATGCCGCCATAGCGCATGAAAAGTCCATCCGCATCGGGAGCATTGAGGAAGTCGAGGAAGCCGATGTCGTGGTTGCCGGCGAGCATCAGGTGGCGCGGGTCGCGTTTCCGCACTTCGATCAGGAAATCGATGACGCTCTTGGAGTCCGGGCCGCGGTCGACATAGTCGCCGAGATGGATGACACGCCAGTCGGCCGGCCGCGCCTGGCGGATCTCGGCCGCAATCCGTCGGTACATGGCGGCGAGCAGGTCGAGCCGGCCATGCACGTCGCCGACCGCATAGATGCGCATGCCTTCCGGTCCGCGCGCGTCGAGAAAGTGGATGCCGGGGGTGGTCAATGCGTCCATCTCCGTGATCATGCCGTCACGGGCGTCTAACGCCGAAGCTGATCCTTGCCCATGTCGGTTACCAGACGCTTTCCGCACAGTGCCAGCGTTATGTCCATCTCCTTGCGGATGATTTCCAAGGCTTTTGTGACCCCTTCCTTGCCTAGCGCGCCGAGGCCGTAAAGGAAAGGCCGGCCGATATAGGTGCCCTTGGCGCCGAGGCACAGCGCCTTCAGCACGTCCTGGCCCGAGCGGATGCCGCCGTCCATATGCACCTCGATCGTGTCGCCGACCGCGTCGGCGATCTCTTCCAGCACCTCGATCGACGACGGCGCACCGTCGAGCTGGCGTCCGCCATGATTGGAGACGATGATCGCGTCGGCGCCGGTCTTGGCTGCCATCAGCGCGTCTTCCTTGTCGAGGATGCCCTTCAGGATCAGCTTGCCGCCCCAGCGCTCCTTGATCCAGGCAACGTCCTTCCACGACAGATGCGGATCGAATTGCTCCGTCGTCCACGATGACAGCGAGGTGAGGTCGCCGACGCCCTTGGCGTGGCCGACGATGTTGCGGAAGGTCCGGCGCCTGGTGCCTGCCATGCCAATGCACCAGCCCGGCCGGGTCGCCACCTGCCAGACATGCTTCGGCGTGAAGCGCGGCGGCGCCGAAAGCCCGTTGCGGATATCCTTGTGGCGCTGGCCGAGGATCTGCAGGTCGAGCGTCAGCACCAGCGCCGAGCATTTCGCCGCCTTCGCCCTGTCGATGAGACTGAGGACGAAATCCTTGTCGCGCAGCACATAGAGCTGGAACCAGAACGGCTTCTTGGTCACTGATGCAACATCCTCGATCGAACAGATGCTCATCGTCGACAGCGTGAACGGCACGCCGAACTCCTCCGCCGCCTGCGCCGCCAGCATCTCGCCGTCGGCATGCTGCATGCCGGTCATGCCAGTCGGCGCCAGCGCCACCGGCATCGCCACCTTCTCGCCGATCATGGTCGATTCCAGCGATCGGTTGCTCATGTCGACCATCACGCGCTGGCGGAACTTGATCTTTTGGAAGTCCTCCTCGTTGGCCCGGTAGGTGCTTTCGGTCCATCCACCGGAATCGGCATAGTCGAAGAACATCTTCGGCACGCGGCGGCGCGCCAGGTCCTTGAGATCGGCGATGGTGAGGATCATGCTCATGGGCTTCCCGCTGATTGTTCGCTAATTCGTCGCTGTTGATTTTTCTTAGCTGGCGCTCACGAGCGTCTCCTTGCCGGCTCGCCGTCGCCGGCTTCGGAGCGCTGCATCAGTCTCAGCCGCGACACACGCTGCCAGTCGCCGCTGCGCTCGGCCTCGGCCATGGTGCGTTCGACATGGGTGATGTGGTCCATCGCCGCTTGCCGTGCGGCCGCCGGATCGCCGGCCTTCACCGCCGCGTAGATCGCCCGGTGCTGCGAGAGCAGCGCTTCGCGCGCGCCCGGCACGTTGAACACCAGGAGCCGGTTCTGGAAGACGCCCTCCGACAGCAGCCGGTAGCACGAGCGCAGCGTGTGCAGGAGGATGATGTTGTGCGCGCATTCGCAGATCGCGTGGTGGAACTCGACGTCGATTTCCGCCTCGTCGTCGAAATTGCCGGTCCGGTGCGCCTCGTCCATGCGCGCCATGATGCGGTCGAGCAGCGCCAGGTCGTCTGATGTGGCGCGCCGCGCCGCATACTCGGCCGCCACCGCCTCGATCTCGCGGCGGTATTCCAGATAGTCGGTCGCCGCCTTGCGGTGCATGGATATCAGGTCCGTCACCGGCTTGGTGAACAACTGGCCGATGACGTCGGCGACATGGGTGCCGCCGCCGGGCCGCGTGGTCAAAAGCCCGCGCCCCTCCAGCGCCTTCAGCGCATCGCGCAGGATCGGCCGCGACACCTCGAACCGGCGTGCCAGCTCGCGCTCGCCCGGCAGCCTGTCGCCGGTGCGCAGAACGCCTTCGAGGATCAGGCTCTCGATCTGCTGCATCACCTCGTCGGCGGTGCGGGAATGCTCGATCCTGGAGAAAATGTCGCTCAACGGGGATGCCTGGGGATTGAACCGGTGCCGCGCAAGATAAAGCCAGCGTCGCCAACTGGTCAAATTATTTATCCAATTCGTCGGTTTGGCCGGGTTCAACCTCGTCGCGGCATATCGCTTTCGGCTAACTTGTCGTTTGCGTCCCCCGGCAATTGGCTCTAGAGGGACGCGAGTGCACCGAGCCCGGGGGACCAGCCGTGGCAGATGACCCGTCCAATCTCGAATTTCAGCCGCGCGTTGAGGGCAGCGTCATGGGCTTTCCCGCGCATGAGGGACGGCCTGGCGCGCTCGGCGAGGTTCACGCCCGTCCGCATCCGCTGGTCGAGAAACCGCGCGTGCTGGTGCAGCTTTCGTTCATGACCGAAGCTGGGTCCGGCGTCGACCAAGCCGTGCTTTCCGAATTGTCGCGGCGCCTCGGCATCGCCGTGCCTGACCCTCATGCCCGCCACCACGCGATGAAGTGGGGCAAGGGCTCGCTGCGCTGGGAACGGCACACGGAATTCTCCACCTATCTGTGGGAAGGACCGCTCTCGGAGAGCGGCCAGCGCCAGGAAGGTTCGCCTTTCGGCAACGGGTTTTCGCCGCCGGGAACGGTGATTTCCGGCATCAGACTCGAAATCCGCAAATGGACGCAGGCGAGCGAAAGGCTGATCGCCGGCTTCGACCCGACCAGCCTGTGCTATTCGCTGGTCGAGCGCGGCAACGCCGCCATCGTCACCGATTTCCGCCAGGACGGTGACGGCATGACCCGCATGCTGGTGCTCGACCGCGGCCTGACGCCGGCACGCACCGGCGCGCTGGCGCAACGGCTGATCGATATCGAAACCTACCGCACGCTGGCCATGCTTGGCCTGCCGCTGGCGCTGATGCTGTCCGGTCGCGCGCGCCGCATTGAGGACAGGCTGGCACAGACCACACTGGAAATGAAAGTCGCCGAAACCCGCGACAACCAGACGCTGCTTGCCGACCTGACCGAGCTTGCCGCCGAACTGGAGGCCGATGCAGCCTCCAGCCTCTATCGCTTCGGCGCCAGCCGCGCCTATGACGGCATCGTCCGCGAACGGCTGGAGGCGCTGGAGGAAGAAGCGGTGCCCGGCTACGACACCTGGGGCGGTTTCCTGCAGCGCCGCGTCGCCCCAGCCATGCGCACCTGCCGTTCGGTCGAGGAGCGTCAGGCCAATCTGTCGACGAAACTCACCCGCGCCACCACGCTGCTGCGCACCTGGGTTGACGTCGAGGTCGAGAAGCAGAACCGCGATCTGCTGGCGTCGATGAACAACCGCGCCCGCCTGCAATTGCGGCTGCAGCAGACAGTGGAGGGTCTCTCGGTCGCGGCCGTCTCCTACTACGTCGTCGGCCTCATCGGCTACGTCGCCAAGGGCGCCTCGATCTTCGGCCGTGCCGTCGCGCCCGAGGTCGTCACCGCCGCCTCGGTGCCGCTCGCCATCCTGCTGGTCTGGTGGGGCGTGCGCCGTGTGCGCCGCCTGCACTCCGAACCCGCCAAGCAGGCAGCGGAGTAAAAGCCTTACCCTCCCCCTTGTGGGGAGGGTCGGCGAGCAAGCTGAGCGAAGCGAAGTTTGCGAAACAGGGTGGGGATGCTCATAAAGCGCGTCCCTCTCGCCGACCCCCACCCGCTCACTTCGTTCGCGACCCTCCCCACAAGGGGGTGTTTGGACCGGGGACATCGCGCTCGTGTCCTCGAATGGCATCTCGAACCTCCCGGCGCAAAGCGCGCCAAACTGTTCGCGATGTCCTCGCACACCTGTTCGCGATGTCCCGGTCCAAACAAGGGAGAGGGTAAAACTGCAGCGGCAGATTGTCGCCGCGGAAGGCGGTGCAGGTGTCGGCTCCGATTTCGGCCAAAGCAGGATTTGCAACAGGCGCCTCCCGCTGGTAAAAGATTTTTACCAGTCGATCGAAGGAGACTGTTGATGTCCGGCCTGCTGATGCCGAAGCCAGACGACGCCACGATGCGCCGGCGCGACGAGATCGTCGCCGATATGCGCATCATCGTGCCGGGCGAAGGCGTCGTCGACGCTGCCAATTCGATGCGCGCCTTCGAGAGCGACGGCCTCACCGCCTATCGGCAATTGCCGCTGGTCGTGGTGCTGCCCGAAACGGTGGTGCAGGTCTCGCGCGTGCTGAAATATTGCAACGACCGTAACATCCGCGTTGTGCCGCGCGGTTCCGGCACCTCGCTGTCCGGCGGCGCGCTGCCGCTGGAAGACGCCGTGCTGCTGGTGATGAGCAGGTTCAACCGCATTCTCGAGATCGATTTTCCCAACCGCATCGTCGTCGCCCAGCCGGGCGTCACCAATCTCGGCATCACCACCGCCGTCGAGCAGGAGGGCTTTTATTACGCCCCCGATCCATCCTCCCAAATCGCCTGCTCGATCGGCGGCAATGTCGCGGAGAATTCCGGCGGCGTGCATTGCCTGAAATACGGCCTCACCGCCAATAATGTGCTCGGCATCGAGATGGTGCTGATGAACGGCGAGGTGGTGCGGCTCGGCGGCAAGCATCTCGACGCGGAAGGCTACGACCTGCTCGGGGTGATGACCGGTTCCGAAGGGCTTCTCGGCGTCGTCACCGAGGTCACCGTGCGGATACTGAAGAAGCCGGAGACGGCGCGCGCGCTGCTGATCGGCTTCCCGACCAGCGAGCAGGGCGGTCAATGCGTCGCCGACATCATCGGCGCCGGCATCATCCCGGGCGGCATGGAGATGATGGACCGCCCGGCGATCCACGCGGCCGAGGATTTCGTCCATGCCGGTTATCCCTTGGATGTCGAGGCGCTGCTGATCGTCGAGCTGGACGGGCCGGGCGTCGAGGTCGATCATTTGATCGGCCTTGTCGAAGCCATCGCCCACAAGAACGGCTCGACGACCTGCCGAGTATCGCAATCTGAGCAGGAGCGGCTGAGTTTTTGGGCCGGCCGCAAGGCTGCCTTTCCGGCGGTCGGCCGCATTTCGCCAGACTATTACTGCATGGACGGCACCATTCCGCGCAAAGAACTGCCGCGCGTCCTGCACGGCATGCGCGAACTCTCCGAAAAATACGGGCTCGGCGTCGCCAATGTCTTCCATGCCGGCGACGGCAATCTGCATCCGCTCATCCTCTATGACGCCAATGTGCCGGGCGAACTCGACAAGGCGGAGAGTTTCGGCGCCGACATCCTGCGGCTCTGCGTCAAGGTCGGCGGCGTGCTGACCGGCGAGCACGGCGTGGGGGTGGAGAAGCGCGACCTGATGCCGGACATGTTCAACCAGATCGACCTCGACCAGCAGATGCGGGTCAAATGCGCTTTCGACCCCAACCATCTGCTCAACCCGGGCAAGGTGTTTCCGCAGCTGCGCCGTTGCGCCGAGCTCGGACGCATGCACGTGCATCGCGGCCAGACGGCGTTTCCGGACATTCCGAGGTTTTGATGGTAGCGTCGCAGAATGGCGGTTCCTCGCCCCCGCAAAGCGGGGGAGAGGTGGCTCGGGCGAGCCCGAGACGGAGAGGGGGGCGACCGATGCGCCGAGCCGGCGTTCACCGGAAAAGATCACACGCGCCCGTGCGCTTCGGCGCGGCGATAATCTGGCGGAAGCGACCCTCTGGAACGAACTGAAGGCCAGAAGGCTAGGCAGGTACAAATTCGTGCGTCAGATGCCGATTGGGCCATACTTTGCCGACTTTGCGTGCCGGAGCGAAAGGCTGGTCGTTGAGCTGGACGGAAACCAACATGCCGAGAATTCTTACGACAGACGACGTGATGAATTCATGCGTGGTGAAGGGTTCTCGGTGATGCGGTTCTGGAACGTCGACGTTCTGAAAAAATCGAGGAGCGTTTGCGACACCATTCTCGCGACACTGGAAGGGCGATTAGCCGAAGACGTGGCTGCCCCAGACCTGCGCTTCGTTTTTGCGGCCAAGAAGGTTGGAGGTGGCGCTCTATGATTGCCCCCTCTCCGGTTTGCTTCGCAAACCACCTCTCCCCCACTCTGTGGGGGCGAGGAACCCAAGTTCTGCTACCTCATTCCCGGGCGTTCGGGGCTTTTGAGACGACGGCGTATCAAAATGAAGGTTCCTCGCCCCCGCAAAGCGGGGGAGAGGTGGCTCGGGCAAAGCCCGAGACGGAGAGGGGGTCTGCGGCCGATGTGCGCCCAGGACGGCCATGACCACCTTCACCCCCTCCAGCGCCGCCGAAACCCTCGCCACCGTCGCCTGGGCTGCCGCGGAAGAATCGCCGCTCGAAATCATCGGCCATGGCTCCAAGCGCGGCATCGGCCGTCCGCTGCAGACCGAACACACGCTCGACCTGTCGAAACTGTCAGGCGTGACACTCTACGAGCCGGCCGAACTGGTGCTGTCGGCGAAGGCCGGCACGCCGCTTGCCGAGATTGAAAAATTACTTGCCGAAAACGGTCAGCAGCTTGCCTTCGAACCGCTGGACTATGGCCCGCTGCTCGGCGGCGAAAAGGGAAAAGGCACGATCGGCGGCGTGCTGGCCGCGAACCTTTGCGGCCCGCGCCGGCTGAAGGCCGGGGCGGCGCGCGACCATATTCTCGGCATAGCAGCGGTTTCGGGTCGGGGCGAGGCGTTCAAGTCGGGCGGTCGCGTGGTCAAGAACGTCACCGGCTACGACCTCTCCAAGCTCATGGCCAACAGCTGGGGCACGCTTGCCGTCCTCACCGACGTCACCTTCAAGGTGCTGCCGTCAGCCGAGACCGAAGTCACGCTGGCTTTGCGCGGCCTGCTTGACGATCACGCCGCCGCCGCCATGGCGCTGGCGCTCGGCTCCAGCGCCGAAGTGTCGAGTGCTGCCCATCTTCCCGAACGCGTTGCCGCACGGGTCGCCGGCGGCAGTCTCGGCAGCGCGGCGGCGACGCTGCTGCGCGTCGAGGGGTTCGGGCCGTCGGTCGCCTACCGCATCGCCACGCTGAAAGATCTGCTCGGAAATGCCGGCCCGCTCGAGGAAATTTCGGGCGAGATCTCGCGCTCCGTCTGGCGCGATGTCCGCGATTGCGCGCCGTTTGCCGACGGCCTGGAAAAGCCGGTGTGGCGCGTGTCGATGGCGCCGGCGCAAGGCCACCAGATGGTGCTGGCGCTGCGCATGCAGGCGGCGGTCGATGCCTTCTATGACTGGCAGGGCGGACTGATCTGGCTGCGAATGGAGCATGGCGATCCCGAAGCCGATCTTCTGCGCGGACTGGTGAGACAGTATGGCGGCGGCCATGCGACGCTGGTGCGCGCCGCCCCCTCGCATCGCGCAGCTGTGCCGGTGTTCGAGCCGCAGGTGCCGCAGCTGGCAGCATTGTCGGCCAGGCTCAAAGCCGAATTCGATCCCAAGAATATCCTCAATCCCGGCCGTATGGCGCCGGCTGCAGGCTCTGCTACTCTTGGCCCGGCAACCGAGGGAGCAGCATCATGAGCGACACCAATCCAGGCCCGGTTGATTCAAATAAGCCCGCACCGCGCCAGACCGACCGCTGGCTGGAGCCGGGTTCGACCAACGCACTGGTCATCTACATCCTTTATCTCGCCAGCCTCGTCATCGGCGTCACCGGTATTGTCGGCATCGTTCTGGCCTATATCAACCGCGGCAAGGCTGGCGGCTTCGTCGAGAGCCACTACACATTCCTGATCCGCACCTTCTGGATCGGTCTGCTCTATGCGCTGATCTCGGCTGGGCTGATGATGGTGGCGATAGGCTTCGTGCTGATGTTCGCCGTCGCCGTGTGGTTCATCGCCCGCTGCATTCTCGGCCTGCAGGCGCTGCAGCGTGGCGAGCCGGTCAAAGACCCGGAAAGTTGGTTCCTCGGATTATAGGTTTTTTGCGTGCAGACCAATTTCTCAGCTGCCCAGCTTGCCGATCCGCATGTCGCGGAATCGGAAAAGATCCTGCGCAAATGCGTGCATTGCGGCTTCTGCACGGCCACCTGTCCGACCTATGTGACACTAGGCAACGAGCTGGATTCGCCGCGCGGGCGGATCTACCTGATCAAGGACATGCTGGAGAACGGCCGCCCCGCCGACAAGGAGATCGTCACCCATATCGACCGTTGCCTGTCCTGCCTCGCCTGCATGACCACCTGCCCGTCTGGCGTCAACTACATGCATCTGGTCGACCATGCCCGCGCCCATATCGAGGAAACCTACAGGCGCCCGCTGCCCGATCGGCTGACGCGCGCCATGCTGGCCTTGGTCCTGCCTTATCCCTCGCGCTTTCGCGCTGCGCTCAAGCTGGCGAGGCTCGCGCAGCCATTCGCCGGTCTGTTCGAAAAGATCCCGGCGCTGAAGCCGCTTGGCGCGATGCTCAAGCTCGCTCCGGCGTCGGTTCCCGCGGTCTCGCCAATGGCTTCTCCGGGCATCCATGCCGGGCAGGGCGCAACAAAAAACGGCCGCGTCGCCATCCTCACCGGCTGCGCACAATCCGTGCTCGATCCCGGCATCAACGATACGACGATCGCCCTGCTGACGCGGCTCGGCGTCGAGGTCGTGGTGCCCGAGGGCGAGGGCTGCTGCGGCGCGCTGGTCCATCATATGGGTCGCGAGGAGGCAGCGCTTGCCTCGGCGAGGCGCAATGTCGACGCCTGGACACGCGCGATCGACCGGGGCGGGTTGGATGCCATCGTCATCACCGCGTCCGGGTGCGGCACTACGATCAAGGACTATGGCTTCATGCTGCGACTCGATCCGGCCTATGCGGAAAAAGCGGCGCGCGTGTCGGCGCTGGCCAAGGACATCACCGAATATCTGGCAAGCATCGATCTGCCCGAGCCGGTGCGCCAGCCCGGCACGATCGTCGCCTATCACTCGGCCTGCTCGATGCAGCACGGCCAAAAAATCACCCGCCAGCCGAAGGAGCTTCTGGCCAAGGCCGGCTTCGTCGTGCGCGAGCCGCGCGAAGGGCATCTATGCTGCGGCTCGGCCGGCACCTACAACATCCTGCAATCCGAGATTTCGGCTCAGCTGCGTGACCGCAAGGTCAGGAATATCGAGGCGACGGGTGCTGAAATCGTCGCCACCGGCAACATCGGCTGCATCACCCAGATCGCCTCGGCTGCGAAGCTGCCGGTGGTGCACACGATAAAACTGCTCGACTGGGCCTATGGCGGCCCGAAGCCGGACGGCGTTCCGGACAAAAGGGCAGTCGTGGCGGCGGAGTGATTCACTGACGCTCGCGAAGCGCTCCGTCTTATTCCGCCGCCAGCTTATCCGCCGTCCCGTAGGTCGCTTGGTAGCGCGCGCGTTGCCGGCTGAGCGCTACCATCGTGTTGCGCAAAAGGATCGCCACGGTGATGGGGCCGACGCCGCCTGGCACCGGCGTGATCCATGACGCCACCTCCTTGACGCTCTCGGCGTCGACGTCGCCGACGATGCGGCTCTCCCCGTCCGGTCCTGTCTCGGCATTGATGCCGATGTCGATGACGGCTGCACCAGGCTTGACCATGTCGGCCTTGATCAGCCGCGGCCTGCCGACGGCGACGAACAGCGCGTCGGCGCGGCGCGCATGCGCTGCCACCGAGCGCGTCATGTGATGGCAGACCGTCACCGTCGCGCCCTCGCTCATCAGCAGGAAGGCGATCGGCTTGCCGACGATCTCGGAGTGACCGACGATGACGACCTCGAGCCCCTTCAGATCGAGACCGGTCTCCTTGAGCAGTTCGACCGAGGCTGCCGCCGTGCACGGCGCGAGGTCGAGCTGGTTATAGACGATGTTGCCGATCGAAGCCGGATGCATGCCCTCGACATCCTTGAGCGGATGCACCGCCGCCTGAAGGATCTTGATCGGGATATGCGCCGGCACCGGCCGCTGGATGATGATACCGGTGACGCGCGGATCGGCATTCAGGCCGTGGATCGCCGCTTCGAGTTCGCCGGCGGTGATGTCGGCGGCAAACCGCCTTTCCTCGAAGCCGATACCGGCCAATGCCGCCTTGGCGCGCTGGTTGCGCACGTAGACATCGACTGCAGCTGTGTCGCCGACGGTGATCGATATCAGGTTGGGCGGAAAACCTTCGGCGGTGGCGACCGCTGCATCCTCGCGCACGGCAGCGATGATGCGCTGGGCGACCGGGCCGCCCCTGAGATAGCGGTTGTCATCGGACAGGGACATGGAGATAGGCCTTTGTCTGGAAGCGTTGCAGCCGACATAGCAAAATAACGAGGAGAATGGCAGCGAGAATGCGAACCGCCATACCTCTGGCGCGACGTACCGGCCAAGCCTGATCCCGCCAACCCTGATCCTATCGTGTCCCAGAAACAAAAAGGGCAGCGCGGCAAACCGCGCTGCCCTTTCGTGACTGACCGCATCCCCACACGGCCCGTCCCCCGTATCCGATGATCCAGAGTCTTCTGGACAGAATCGGCAATAAGATCAACTGCAGATTACATCACCACAACCGTCGTGCCAACATTGACCCGTTCATAGAGGTCGACGACGTCCTCGTTGCGCATGCGGATGCAGCCCGACGACACGGCGCCGCCGATCGTCCAGGGCTGGTTGGTGCCGTGAATGCGGTAGAGCGTCGAGCCGAGATAGAGCGCGCGCGCGCCGAGCGGGTTCTCGACGCCGCCGGCGACATAGGTCGGCAGATAACGGCCTTTGGCGGCCTCACGCGAAATCATCACCGCCGGAGGTCGCCATTCGGGCCAGACCTTCTTCTGCGAGATATTGTGCTTGCCGGCCCATTCGAAGCCCGGCTTGCCGGTGCCGACGCCGTAGCGCCGCGCCTTGCCGTTGTTCTCGACCAGATAGAGGAAATTCTCCCTCGTATCGATGACGATCGTGCCCGGCTTCTCCGGACCGTCATAGGCGACTTCCTGCGGCAGGTAGATCGGGTCGATCTGCGGGCGCGCCACCAGGCGCTTCTTGGCCGGCGCCTGCATCGCCGCCGTGTGCAGCTGAGCCGGTTGCGCCTGCCGTTGAGAACGGCGCTGCGGCTTTTGCATCTCTTGCCGGTTCTGGCGGACGATGCCCGGCGCGCGGCCAAGCTGCAGCACCCAGGGCGCCGAAAGGTCGGGGCTCACCATCACCGGCGGCCTGTCAGCATAGCGGTCGTTGGCGCTGGAGGATGTAGCGGCAGTGGCCAGCACGGCTGCGGCGCCGAGCAGCGGGAACAAAAATGTCTTCATCGGAACGCACCTTGATCGTCGAACACGCCGGGCGCAAAAGCGTCCCCGGTTCGCGGACATTGGGCGCGGAGCAGCAACCGAAACATGAATCGGAATGCGTAAAATGCTCCATTGTCAGTAAAGCTTTCGGTGTGGTTACCGGCCGGTTCAGGAATCTGGTAAAGCCGCGGTAAAGGCAGCGCTGAGGCGCATTAACGAATGGAATTCCGCCATGGATGAGAAGACAGGCCTGCTCGCCGGCCCCGATGGTATCGCGCGCTGCTTCTGGCACGGCAATCTGCCGGATTATCTGCACTACCACGATCATGAATGGGGCCGGCCGGTCACCGACGACCGCAGGCTGTTCGAAAAGATCTGTCTCGAAGGCTTTCAATCGGGCCTGTCCTGGCTGACCATATTGCGCAAGCGCGAGAACTTCCGCGAGGCGTTCGCCGGCTTCGATGTCGACAAGATCGCCGCCTTTACCGACGAGGATGTCGAGCGCCTGCTCGGCAATGCCGGCATCATCCGCCACCGCGGCAAGATCGTCTCGACCATCAACAACGCCAAGCGCGCGCGTGAATTGGCCGACGATGCCGGCTCACTGGCGGCCTGGTTCTGGAAGTTCGAACCCGGCCCGGACGAACGGCCCGAAATCGTCGATCTCGCCCATCTGCGCGCCAACCCGACCACGGCGGTCTCGGTGCGCATTTCCAAGGAGCTGAAGAAGCGCGGCTGGAGCTTTGTCGGCCCGACCACCGTCTACGCCTTCATGCAGGCCATGGGGCTGGTCAATGACCATCTCGAGGGTTGCGTCTGCCGTGAGCAGGTCGAGGCGGAGCGCAAGGCGTTCAAGCGGCCGAAGTAGCATCCTTCTTGCCTTTTCCCACACGGGGAGAAGGCAAGGGGCGCTCAAAAACTCAAACGCCGCCGGCGCCGGCCAGAAAGAGCCCGGCGACGATGGCTGCCAACGTGGCGAAGGCCGGATAGATGACCAGCAGGCCAGTTATCAGCGCATCGCGCATGGTCGGTCCCGTACGCTTGTCTGCGGCAACCTCGAATGGTCCCGCCATTTGGGCTGCAGGTCTCGGTGCATGATGATCGGCCGGCCGCAGCCGGGGCAGCTCGCGGGCGCCGCTGTCGATAATGTCGAATTTCCGTGCCGTGGTCATGGCCCGAACCCCTTGTTTCGGCGCGCTTTATCGGCTGCGATTGTGTCGGCACGATGCCGCGCTTATGGCGGAATTGTTTCAGCTTTTTCCTTCTCCCCTTGTGGGAGAAGGTGGATCGGCGCGTAGCGCCGAGACGGTTGAGGGGTGTTGGACGGAGCGCGGTCGATGCCAAGCGGAGCCTGTCCTCGGGCTTGCCGAAGGCAAGACCCGTGGGCTCGGGCACCTTCTTCCACACGGGGAGAGACAGGCGGCAAACCCTTGCCGCGCCAAGTCCCATCGGTTAGGACACGCCCACTCGAAATAAGTCAGTTTTTACTTAGCAAAAAGACCCATGCCATGGCCGACAAATCGGAAAAGATGAAAGCGCGGCTGCCGCGCGGGCTTGTCGACCGCGGCGCCGACGACATCCGCGCCGTCGAGAAGATGATGGCGACGATCCGCGCGGTCTATGAGCTTTACGGCTTCGAGCCGGTCGACCAGCCGCTGATCGAATACACCGATGCGCTGGGCAAATTCCTGCCCGATCAGGATCGGCCGAACGAGGGCGTATTCTCGTTCCAGGACGACGACGACCAGTGGCTGTCGCTGCGCTACGATTTGACTGCGCCGATGGCGCGCTTCGTCGCCGAGAATTACGAGCGCCTGCCGAAACCCTATCGCAGCTACCGCTCCGGCTGGGTGTTTCGCAACGAGAAGCCCGGCCCCGGTCGCTTCCGCCAGTTCATGCAGTTCGACGCCGATACTGTGGGCACGCCGGGCGTTGCCGCCGACGCCGAGATGGCGATGATGATGGCCGACGTGATGGAAGCGCTCGGCATCAAGCGCGGCGACTACGTCATCCGGGTCAACAACCGCAAGGTGCTCGACGGCGTGCTCGAGGCGATTGGCCTCGGTGGCGACGAGAACGTCGGCCGCCGGCTGCAGGTGCTGAGGGCTATCGACAAGCTGGATAAGTTTGGTCCGGAAGGCGTCAAGCTTTTGCTGGGCGAAGGTCGTTGGGACGGCGGTAAGGAAGGCGAGGGGGATTTCACCAAGGGTGCTGGACTGGACGAGGTTCAAGCAGAGTTCGTTGTCGCCGTCATTCTTCATAGCCAACACGTTGAGGCTGGGCTCAAAAACCATGTAGGGAAATGGAACGGGGCACTTGAGGCCAACCCCACGGCCGAAGCGGGATTTGCTGAACTCAAAGAGATTGAAGCGCTTGTCCTAGCTGCCGGCTATGGTCCGGACCGCATTCGCATCGACCCCTCGGTCGTTCGTGGCCTCGAATATTACACCGGTCCGGTCTACGAAGCCGAGCTCCTGGCCGAGATCCCCAATGAAGAGGGAAAAATCGTGCGCTTCGGTTCGGTCGGCGGTGGTGGCCGTTATGACGGCCTTGTCTCGCGCTTCCGCGGCGAGCCGGTGCCGGCGACCGGCTTTTCCATCGGCGTCTCACGCCTGATGACGGCGCTGAAGAACCTCGGCAAGCTCGACATGTCGGATGTCGTCGCCCCGGTCGTCGTGCTCACCATGGACAAGGACACGGAAAGCCTCGGCCGCTACCAGAAGATGGTGGCCGAGCTGCGTGCCGCCGGCATCCGCTCCGAAATGTATCTCGGCGGCGCCGGCATGAAGGCGCAGCTCAAATATGCCGACCGCCGCGGCAGCCCGGTCGCCATCATCCAGGGCGGCGACGAGCGCGCCAAGGGCGAGGTGCAGATCAAGGACCTGATCGAAGGCGCGCGCATGTCGGCCGAGATTGTGGACAACGCCGAATGGCGCGCCGCGCGACCGGCGCAGGTGACGGTGGCGGAAAGCGAGCTGGTCGCCGAGGTGAGGAAGGTACTTGCCGCGCAGGCGGAGGAGCGGGCGCGTGGCAAGTAGAGGTCGCGTTTCGTCGCGCCCCCCTCTGTCCTGCCGGACATCTCCCCCACACGGGGGGAGATCGGCCGTCGTCACCGTTTTCGCCAATCACCGACGCTGGAAGGCTGGAGCTGCCATTGAAGCTGCCGATCTCCCCCCAAGTGGGGGAGATGTCCGGCAGGACAGAGGGGGGCGCCATAGAACGCCAACCTCCGCACTCCGTCCAGCACCCCTCATCCGTCTTGGCGCTTCGCGCCAATCCACCTTCTCCCACAAGGGGAGAAGGGAAGGTGACGCCCTATGACATCCCGCTACCCCGCCATCGCATCAGACATCGCCAAGCTCTTCGCCGCGCGAAACACGCATGCGGTCGAGGTGGCGGTGCTGCAGCCGGCCGAGCCATTCCTCGACATGGCGGGAGAGGATCTGCGCCGCCGCATTTTCCTCACCGAAAACGAGACCGGCCTCACGCTTTGCCTGCGGCCCGAGTTCACCATTCCGGTCTGCCTCGACCACATCGCCAGCCAGGCCGGCACGCCGCGCCGTTATTCCTATCTCGGCGAGGTCTTTCGCCAGCGCCGCGAGGGCGGCAACGAGTTCTTCCAGGCCGGTATCGAGGATCTCGGCGACAGCGACACGGCCGCCGCCGATGCCCGTTCGCTGGCCGATGCGCATGCGCTGCTTTCGCTGGTGCTGCCGGACCAGGCACTGGCGATCACGCTCGGCGACCAGACTATATTCGAAGCGGTGCTCGCCGCGCTCGGCCTGCCGCGCGGCTGGCGTATGCGGCTGGCGCGCGCCTTCGGTTCGGCGGCGATGCTGGAGGCAGCGCTTGCCGACCTCGCCAACCCGCCGCGCAATGGCCAGATCGCCGGCCCGGTCGCCGCGCTTGTCCTCGATGGCGATCTGGAAGGGCTTTCGTCGCACATCGCCGGCGGCATGGAGCAAGCGGGTCTGTCGGCGTCTGCCGGGCGCTCGCCGGCCGACATTGCGCGACGCTTGATCGAGAAGGCCGAATTGCGCAGCGTCAGGCTGTCGAAAGCGGCGTTTTCGGCGCTGAAGGATTTTCTGGCGATCGATGTGGCGCTCGACGGCGCGGCAAAAGCGCTCGAAATCTTCGCGGCCGGCGCCGGCCTTTCGCTGGGTGCGGCGCTGGACAATTTTTCCGCGCGTGCAAAGTCGATCGAAGCTCTTGGCCTGCCCACGGCAAAAATCCGCTACGACGCCGCCTTCGGCCGCCCGCTCGATTACTACACCGGCCTGGTCTTCGAGATCGCGGCGGAAAACGGCGACCGGCCGTTGGCCGGCGGCGGCCGCTATGACCGCTTGCTGACGCTGCTCGGCGCGAAAACGCCGATCCCCGGCGTCGGCTTTTCCGTCTGGCTCGACCGCATCGAAGCGTTGCGGGAGAACGCGCAATGATCACGCTGGCGATCCCATCGAAGGGCCGGCTCAAGGAGCAGGCGCTGGAGGTGCTGGCCAAAGCCGGGCTTGCCGTCAGCCTGCCCGGCGACGAGCGTAAATACCGCGCCCGCATCGAAGGTGTGGAGAGCGTCGAGGTGGCGTTTCTGTCGGCGTCCGAAATATCAGGCGAGATCGGCCAGGGCTCGGTCGACCTCGGCATCACCGGCGAGGATCTGTTGCGCGAAAGCCTCGCCGACTGGGAAGCGCGCGCGGAGATCGTCGCCCGCCTCGGCTTCGGCGATGCCGATGTCGTGGTGGCGGTGCCCGACATTTGGCTAGATGTCGACACAATGGCCGATCTCGACGATGTCGCCGCCGATTTCCGCCAGCGCCACGGCAGGCGGCTCAGGATCGCCACCAAATACTGGCGGCTGACGCAGCAGTTCTTTTCGCAAAAGCACGGCATCCAGGTCTATCGCATCGTCGAGAGCCTGGGCGCCACCGAAGGCGCGCCGGCGGCAGGATTGGCCGATGTCGTCGTCGACATCACCACGTCAGGCTCGACGCTGCGCGCCAACCATCTGAAGGTGCTCGCCGACGGCGTCATCCTGCGCTCGCAGGCCTGCCTAGTTGCATCTAGGAAGACGCGTGCGGCGGCCGACGAGGCAATCCTGCGCGACATCGCCGCGAAAATGAACGCAATCCTTCCTCCTTGAGGGGAGGGTGCCTCGCGGAGCGAGGCGGGTGGGGTCGTCTCACGTCGAGCACTGCCGCAACGACCCCACCCGTCCATCCGCCTTCGGCGGCTGTCCACCCTCCCCTCAAGGGGGAGGGATCGCGCTCCAGTACCATCAACGGGATTTCCACCACCCCGGCAGGCTGATAGACTCGGTCGCCTGCGGAGGAGACGGCGATGCCGATCAATCTCGACGAGTTGAAGAATGCCACCAACCTGCGCGCCCGCCGCCTGCGCAACGGCGCCACGTTCGTCGCGCCGGTCGACGGCAGGGCGCATGTGTCGGGCGAGCGCACCATGCCGCTGCTGCAGCAGACCATCCCGGCACTGCTTTCCGATACCGTCAGCAAATACGGCACGCTCGATGCCGCCGTCTTTGTCGACCAGGACAAGCGCTTCACCTGGAGCGAACTTTCAGACACGGTGGACGCGCTGGCCGCAGGCTTCCTGGCGCTTGGCCTGGCAAAAGGCGACCGCGTCGGCATCTGGTCGCCCAACCGCTGGGAATGGCTGGTGACGCAGTTCGCCACCGCGCGCATCGGCCTGATCCTGGTCAACATCAACCCGGCCTACCGGCTGACCGAGCTGGATTATGCGCTGAACAAGGTCGGCTGCCGAGCGCTGGTCACGGCCGTCAAATTCAAGAGCTCCGACTATCCCGGCATGATCGAGACGCTGGCGCCGGAGATCGCGACTGCGACACCGGGCAAACTTGAGGCGAAAAAGTTGCCGGCGCTAAAAATCGTCATCCGCATGGGCGAGGAGAACTCGCCCGGCATGTTCAATTTCGCCGACGTGCTGGCGATGGCCGGGCGCGACGAGCATGACAGCCTCGACCGGATCTCCGAGGGGCTGAAGCCCGGCGACGCCATCAACATCCAGTTCACGTCAGGCACGACAGGCGCGCCAAAGGGCGCGACGCTGACCCACAACAACATCGTCAACAACGGCAATTTCGTCACCTCGGCGATCAGGCTGACCGTCGACGACCGGTTGTGCATCCCGGTGCCGCTCTATCACTGCTTCGGCATGTCAATGGGCACGATCGGCTGCGTCACCAAGGGCGCGACCATGGTTTTCCCCGGCGAGGGGTTTGATGCCGGCGCCACGCTGGAGGCGGTGGCGGGCGAGCACTGCACCGGCCTTTACGGCGTGCCGACCATGTTCGTCGGCCTGCTCGACCATCCGGATTTCGACACCTTCGACCTCACCAGCCTGCGCACCGGCATCATGGCCGGCTCGCCGTGCCCGATCGAGGTGATGAAGAAGGTGGTGTCGCTGATGCACATGGCGGAGGTGACAATCGCCTATGGCATGACCGAGACCAGCCCGGTGTCGTTCCAGAGCAGCGTCGACGACCCGTTGGAAAAGCGCGTCTCGACGGTCGGCCGCGTCCACCCCCATGTCGAGGTCAAGGCGATCGATGCCGATGGCGCCACCGTTGCGGTCGGCGCGCCGGGCGAACTCTGCACGCGCGGCTATTCGGTGATGAAGGGCTATTGGGACGACGAGGAAAAAACCCGCGAGGCGATCGATCCCGACGGCTGGATGCACACCGGCGACCTCGCCACCATCGATGCGGAGGGCTATTGCAACATTGTCGGCCGGGTCAAGGACATGGTCATCCGCGGTGGTGAGAACGTCTATCCGCGCGAGGTTGAGGAGTTTCTCTACCGCCACCCCAAGGTCAGGGAAGTGCAGGTTTTCGGCATTCCCGACCCGAAATACGGCGAGGAGCTTTGTGCGTGGATCGTGCTCAAGCCGGGCCAGATCGCCACCGAGCAGGAGATCAAGGACTTCTGCGCCGGCCAGATCGCCCATTACAAGATCCCGCGCCACATCCGCTTTCGCACCGAATTGCCGATGACGGTGACCGGTAAGCCGCAGAAGTTTCTCATGCGCGAGGCGATGGTTTACGAACTGGGGCTGGTGACGCCGAAGACCGCCTGAGCGGGCAACGGGCTCCCGTTCGTACTTACGCGTTTCAAGAACAGAGGCGTTGTCTCAATGTCGGGCGACAATGACCCGGTCGAACGCGGCGTCCCGGCTGAGATCTGCGACGACGGACCCCGAGCCAGCACCAGTGACAGGCAGCGATAATGTCGTACTGCTACCCGGGAAGTGTAGGTGTGTACTCCCGCCTCGTCTTTCGCGCGGCGCGCCACTCCTCGAATCGCTGCAGGATTACGAACAAGGAAGGCACGAAGAGAACGGCGAGGCAGGTGGAGGCGATCATGCCGGAAAAGACCGTGATGCCGATCGACCTGCGTGCGCTGGCCCCGGCGCCTGTCGCAAACACCAGCGGTGCGACGCCGAGGATGAAGGCGAAGGACGTCATCAAGATGGGCCGGAAGCGCGCGCCCGCCGCCTCGATCGCCGCTTCCACGATCGGTCTGCCGGCGTGACGCAACTCGCGTGCGACCTCGACGATGAGGATGGCGTTCTTGGCCGACAGCGCGATCAGCAGGATCAGGCCGATCTGGACATAGAGATTGTTGTCGATGCCGACACCGGTGAGGACCAGGACCGGGCCCACCAGCGACAGCGGCGCGGCGAGCAATATCGAGATCGGCGCCAGCCAGCTCTCATATTGGCCTGCCAGCACCAGATAGACCAGCAGCAGCGCCAGGCCGAACACCAGATAGATCTGGTTGCCGACGAGCTTCTCCTGGAAGGAGAGCGCAGTCCAGTCGAAGCCGGTGCCGGGCGGCAATGTGTCGGCCGCGACCTCCTCCATCAGCTTGATCGCCTCGCCCGACGAGAAGCCTTGTGCCTGCACGCCAATGATCGATGCCGAGGGATAGAGGTTATAGAGACTGATCAGCGAAGGGCCGACGCTTGGTGTGATCGTCAGCACCGTTCCGAGCGGAATCATGTCGCCGTTCTGGTTGCGCACATTCAGACGGTCGATGTTCTCGGGCGTCAGGCGGAATTGTGAATCCCCCTGCACATAAATCTGGAACACCCGCCCGAACTTGTTGAACTGACTGACGTAGGTCGAGCCGAGATAACCGGCGAGCGTCTGAAAGACCTGGTCGGTAGTCAGCCCGAGGGTTTGCACCTTCTCGCGGTCGAGCGTGACCGTATATTGCGGGACGTTGGCCCGGAACGGCGCCGAAACGCGCTGGATGCCCGACTGCGTCTCAGCGGTCCTGGTCACCGCGTCGACCGCGCCTTGCAGCTTTGCGAGGTCGAAACTGCCGTCACGCAGTTCGATCTGCATGGTGAAGCCGGCGGCGTTGCCGATGCCCTGGATTGGCGGCGGCGGCAGCACCAGCACACGTCCGTCCTGCATGTCCGACAGGCTTTTGTTGAGCGTCGCATAAAGCGACGCAAGGTCCTCGCCCTTGCCGCGCAAGCTCCAGTCCTTAAGGATGATGTAGGCAACGCCGGCGTTGGCGAGCGTCGAGTTGTTGTCGAGGGCCGAGATGCCCGCGATCGTCACGACTTGATCGACGCCCGCGGTGGCCTTGGCGATCTTCGAAACCTGTTGCAGCGTCTCCTGCGTACGGCCGAGTGCGGCGCCATCGGGCAACTGGACCGTAGCAAGCAGGTAGCCCTGGTCCTCGATTGGAATGAAGCCGGTGGCCACGCGCGACATGCCATAGCCCGCCGCTCCGATAATCAGCAGCGCAATGACGCCCATCACCGTGCTGTGACGCACCATGGACCCGATCAGTCGGGCATAGCGGTCCTCCATGCGCTGGTAGACTGCGTTGAAGCCGCGAAAGAAGAAGTTGCGCTGGTCCAGCGGCACGGGACGCCTGAGCCAGGTCGCGCACTGCGTCGGCTTGAGCGTCACCGCGTTGATGGCGCTGATCAAGGCAGTTGCTGCAATCACCAGTGCGAATTGCGCATACATTTGCCCTGTGAGGCCGGGCAGGAACGCAGCCGGCAGGAACACAGCCATCAGCACCAGGGTGATGCCGATGATCGGCCCGAGCAGCGCGTTCATGGCGGCAATCGCCGCATCATGGCCCGACAGGCCGCGCTCCATGTTGTGAGCGGCTCCCTCGACCACGACGATAGCGTCGTCGACGACGATGCCGATGGCGAGCACGATAGCGAACAGGGTCGACAGGTTGACCGAAAAGCCGAGCGCGGCCATGGCCGCGAACGCCCCGATGATCGTCACCGGCACGGTCGTTGCAGGCACCAGCATCGCCCGCCAATCCTGCAGGAAAAGGAGGATGACGATGAGCACAAGCACGGCGGCTTCGATCAGCGTCTTATAGACTTCGTGGATCGCCTGGCTGACGAAAATCGTGGTGTCGAAGGGGGTCGAGTATGTCAGACCTTGCGGAAATTCGCTCGACAGCTCCTTCATCCTGGCCGCGACCTTGCCGGCCACATCGAGCGCGTTGGCGCCCGGCGACAGGAAAATGGCAAGGCCCGCCGCCTGCTGGCCGTCGAGATTGAAGAATTGCCCATAGGTCTGGGCGCCGAGCTCGACCCGGCCGACGTCGCGCACGCGCGTCAAATCGCCATTGGCGCCGGTCTTGACGATCACAGCGCCGAACTGTTCGGGATCGTCAAGTCGGCTGGATACTTCAATCGTGTACTGGAAGGACTGGCCGTCGGGCGCCGGGGGAGCGCCGATCTGGCCCGCGGTGACCTGCTCACTCTGCTGCTGCAGCGCCTGGACGACATCCTGCGCGGTCAGTCCGCGAGCCTGCATCTTCTCCGGATCGAGCCAGACGCGCATGGAATACTGTCCGGCGCCGAACACATTCACGTTGCCGACGCCCGGTATCCGGGAAAGCTCATCCCTCAGCCGGATGGTCGCGTAGTTAGCCAGATAAAGGCTGTCATATTGTCCGTCCGGCGAAGTCAGGGTAACGATCTCGAGGATTGAGGTCGACTTCTTCTGAACGGTGACACCCTGCACCTGCACCGCCTGCGGCAGCGCCGCCAGGGCGGCGGACACACGGTTCTGCACAAGCACCTGCGCCTGGTCGAGATCCGTGCCGATAGAGAACGTCACGGTCAGGTTGTAGCTGCCATCCGATGCGGCGAACGACTGCATGTAGATCATGCCCTCGACGCCGTTGACCTGCTGCTCGATCGGCAGCGCCACCGTGTCGATCACCGTGCGGGCGCTCGCGCCCGGATAGCGCGTGGTCACCGAAACGGTGGGCGGCACCACGTCCGGATACTGCGCCACCGGCAGGGCGAAGAGCGAGATGATGCCGATGAGGACCGTGAGGATGGCGATTGCGTTCGCCAGGACCGGCCGCTCGATGAAGAACTTGGAGATCATTGCGCCGCGCCGTCCGTGGCGGCCAATTCCAGCTTCTTCACTTGCGGTTCGATCTTCTGCCCGGGTACGGCCGTCAGCAGGCCGGAGACAAGGACACGGTCGTCCGCCGCGATTCCCTTGGTGATCACGCGCAACGCTCCGACGAGTTGTCCGATCTCTACCGGGCGCTGCTCGACGACGTCATCCTTGCCGGCGACGAGCACGTAGCGTCCTCTCTGGTCGCTGCCGATCGCCCGATCGGGAACGAGCAGCATGCCCGGTTCTTCGCCCAGCGGTACGCGCACGCGCACGAAATAGCCCGGCAGCAGCGCCCGGTCGTCATTGGGCAGCACGGCGCGGACCGCGAGCGTGCCGGTGGAAGCCGTAACCTCTGGCGCCGCGTAGTCCATCGTTCCCTTGTGGGGATAGCCCGTCTCGGTCTGCAAGCCGACCTCGACCGGTATTTTCTTGAGGTCCTGCCTGGTCATCCCACGCTTCGCCATGGCGGCTCGAATGCGCAGCACGTCCTGCTCCGAGACGTTGAAGTTGACATATATGGGGGCGAGCTGAACGATGGTTGCGAGCGTGGTGGGACTGCCCGCCCCGACGAGCTGCCCCAGCGACACCTGGCGGGACGTGACAATGCCCGCGAACGGCGCCTTGACCTCGGTGTAGCTCAGATTGAGTTCAGCCTGCTTGACGTCGACCGCGCTCTGCTGCTGCTTGGCGGTGTCGACGGCCGCCGCGGCGGAGGACTGGTCAAGGGTCGATTGCGAGATGAATTTCTGGGACAGCAGCTCCTGCTGCCGCTTGAGGTCGGCACTGGATTGCTTGACGGAGGCATCGGCTGAACCCTGCCCGGCCTTGGCCTGCTCGAGCGCCAGCTGGTAGGTATCGGGCTCGATCAGGAACAGCCGCGTGCCGGCCTTGACCTCGTCGCCGTCCTTGTAGTCGATTTCCTGGATGAAGCCCGAGACGCGCGCTACCAGCGTCGTCGTGTTCACCGCCGCGGAGTTGCCGGTGGCCTCGAGATAGGGGGTCACGTTCTGCTTCATCGGCAGCGCCACGTCGACCTTGGGCGGAGGCGGCGGTACGTACGCGTTTTCCTCGCTGCACGCGGACAATAGTAGTGTAACGGCGAACAAGCCTGCCGCCTGCACGATTCTACCCGATACGAAAAGCATTCTCCCCTCTATATACTTCCCGGTGTATATTGCATTATCTAAAAGTGAGCTAATCTACATGTTTGAGGGGAGTTTGTCATGCGGATTGCGTTGAGCGTGCTTTTCTTGGCAACTCAGATGGCAACCACTGTGGCACTGGCGCAGACGGCGGTCGAGCGTGAGGCCTGCCAGGCAGATTACCAGAAGTTCTGCAAGGGCGTGTTGCCGGGCGGCGGCCACGTCATCAAATGCCTGGCCGATCACATGAGCGAGCTGACGCCCGAATGCCAAAAGGTCGTCAAGGCGAACACGCCTGGATAGCACCACTGTGCCTTCCCGAGCCGCAGGTGAACATGACGTGTCGGACTGGAACGCCGGTCGGCGAGGTCTGCGGGTGCCGGATCGTGGCCCTGTCGTCTGGTTAGGGGTCGCAAAATTGGTCCGCTTTTGCGGACTTTCCAGACATTTCCCGCCGCATTTCAGGAGCGGACCTTCGCTTATCATCCGGAACCCGGCCCAAAGCGGACAGCGACATTAAGGTAAGCTGCCCCTGCGATCGCCCGGGCGAGACGGACGCTTCCGGGGTGGAGAAAAGCGGTTGGCTACCTATTTCGGAAGGGAGCGGATGGGGCAACGAGGCCGAAATCTTGGCTTCAAAGCGAAAGGAACCCGCAAATGGCAAAGAATACGATTTGTCTCTGGTACGATAAGGACGCCGAGGCTGCCGCCCGCTTCTACTCCGAGATCTTTCCTGACAGCGTGGTGAGTGCCGTGCACCGTGCACCCAGTGACTACCCAGCCGGCAAAGAGGGCGACGTGTTGACGGTCGACTTCACAGTTGCGGGCATTCCTTGTCTCGGCCTCAACGGTGGTCCCGCGTTCAAGCATAACGAAGCCTTCTCGTTCCAGATCGCCACCGACGATCAGGACGAAACCGACCGTTACTGGAATGCCATCGTCGGCAACGGCGGCCAGGAGAGCGCGTGCGGCTGGTGCAAAGACAAGTGGGGGATTTCCTGGCAAATCACGCCGCGCGTGCTGACCGACGCCATGGCGGCTGGCGGCGACGAAGCAAAGCGCGCGTTTGATGCCATGATGACCATGAAGAAAATCGACGTCGCCGCGATCGAGGCGGCGCGGCGCGGTTGACGCTCCATCGCGTCTTGCGGCAAAATTGCTGCCAGCGTGTCAGCTCGCCACCCAGTGCGGCCGTCCAGCCGCCAGCTCGCGTTGCGGCGACCATCAGTCACCTACGACTGGGTAGCGCCAAATGCGGACCTTTGTATCCTTGGCGAGAGCGGTCATTCAGTGGTGCGATGCGTAACTGCTACTCGCCCATTGCTTGGGAAAGTACCGGCACCTGTCCTTAAGGGAAAACCGCACTAGTTTTAGGCGATGGGACGTGCGCTGCAATTTTTGCTGGGCCGTCTTTGAGTAGTATTGTCGGACATGGGCTTGAAAAGCCGACACCTTCGGGAGGAACCGATGACTAAAGCAAGTATCCAGAATATGAGGTCGCGCCGCAAGTTCCTTGGCGAGGCTGCCGTGGCAGCTGCGGCGATCGTTGCCGCGCCAAGCGTCGTCAAGGCACAGGGGCCGGTCAACATGCGCTGGCAGAGCACATGGCCTTCCAAGGATATCTTTCATGAATTCGCCCTCGATTTCGCCAAGAAGGTCAACGACATGACCGGCGGCGACCTGAAGATCGAGGTGCTGCCGGCGGGCGCCGTGGTGCCGGCCTTCGGCCTGCTCGACGCAGTGTCGCAAGGAACGCTCGACGGCGGCCACGGCGTGCTCGTCTACCACTACGGCAAACAGACGGCGCTGGCGCTGTGGGGGTCCGGGCCGGGCTTCGCCATGGATGCCAACACGCTGCTGGCCTGGCACAAATATGGCGGCGGCAAGGAACTGCTCGCAAAGCTCTACGAATCCATCGGCGCCAATGTCGTTTCGTTCCCTTATGGGCCGATGCCGACACAGCCGCTCGGCTGGTTCAAGAAGCCGGTAGCGAAGGCCGAGGATCTCCAGGGCCTGAAGTTCCGCACCGTCGGCATTTCCATTGACGTGTTCACCGGTCTCGGTGCTGCGGTCAACGCGCTGCCGGGCGGCGAAATCGTCGCGGCATTGGATCGCGGCCTTCTCGATGCGGCCGAGTTCAACAACGCGTCGTCCGACCGGGTGCTCGGTTTTCCGGACGTCTCCAAGATCTGCATGCTGCAGAGCTATCACCAGAATGCGGAGCAGTTCGAGATCATGTTCAACAAGACGAAATACGAGGGCCTGCCCGATCAGATGAAGGCAATCATCACCAATGCGGTCGAGGCGGCCTCGCAGGACATGGCTTGGAAGGCGATCGACCGTTATTCGAAAGACTATTTGGAGATGCAGACGCAGGACAAGGTCAAATTCTACAAGACACCGGAAGCGATCCTCAAGCGACAGCTGGAGGTCTACGACGAGGTCGTGAAGAAGAAGGCGGCCGAAAACCCGCTGTTCAGGGAGGTCCTTGAATCGCAGCTCGCCTTTGCCCAGCGGGCAACGCAATGGGAACAGGACGTAGTCGTCAGCCGCCGCCTGGTCTTCGATCATTACTTCGGACCTGACGGGGCAGCAAAGAAGATCTGAAGCATAGTTCGAGCCGACAAGGCACCATCGGGGCCATACCGAAACGGTGCCTTGCCTTCTTACCAACACTCTGGCCATCCGGCTGCCTCGCATGAACGTCCAGCATTTCCTGAATACAGTCGATGCAATCAGCACGTGGGTCGGCAAGGCCGCGGCGTGGCTTATCATCGGGTTGATGACGCTGGTCTGCGTCGAGGTCTTCAAGCGCTACATCCTGAACATGCCCACGGCGTGGATATACGACGCCAGCAACATGTTTTACGGCTCGCTGTTCATGCTCGCCGGAGCCTATACGCTGGCGCAGAATGCCCATGTGCGCGGCGACTTTCTATACAGCTCGATGCGGCCCCGCACCCAAGCCGCGCTCGATCTGTTGCTGTACGTGGTTTTCTTCCTGCCGGGGATCGCGGCCCTCGTCTATGCAGGCTACGACTACGCCGCGATTTCATGGCGGATCGGGGAGCATTCGACCGTGACAGCGGAGGGTCCGCCGATCTACCATTTCAAATCGGTCATTCCGCTGGCCGGCGCCCTGGTGATGCTCCAGGGCGTGGCCGAGATCGTGCGCTGCATCGTCTGCCTCAGGACCGGGCAATGGCCCAGCCGGCGCAAGGACGTTGCGGAGATCGACGTCGTGGAGGAACAGCTCGCGCTCAGCGAATATGTGGATGAAGAGACGCGCAAGACCGCAATCGAGCGCGCACAAAAGATAGACGAGGAAGCGCGCCAGCGCGGAATGGGTGGAGACCTGCAGAGTTGAGCGATCCAGCCCTCGGACTCACGATGCTCATGCTCATCGTGGTCGTCATAGTCATGGGTTTCCCGACAGCCTTCACGCTGATGGGCCTTGGTATGTTTTTCGGGTTCTACGCGTTCTACAACCCGGCGGAGCACTGGATCGACAACCGCGTCTTCGATCTGATGGTCCAGCGCACCTATGGGGCAATGACCAATGACGTCCTGATCTCCATCCCGCTTTTCGTGCTCATGGGATACGTGATGGAACGCGGGGCGCTGGTCGACAAGATGTTCTACAGCATCCAGCTTTCGTTCCGAAGGGTACCGGCGTCGCTGGCCATTGCCACGCTCATCGTCTGCACCTTTTGGGGCATCGCCAGTGGCCTCGTCGGCGCCGTTGTGGTCTTGATGGGGGTGATTGCCTTCAATCCGATGCTGCGCGCCGGATACGATGTGAAGCTCGCTTCCGGCGTGATCACCGCGGGTGGCACGCTGGGCATCCTGATCCCGCCGTCAGTCATGATCATCGTCTATGCAGCGGTTGCAGGCCAGTCCGTCGTGAAGCTCTATGCTGCGGCGATGTTCCCTGGTTTTTTCCTCGCCTTCCTTTATCTCGTCTACATTCTTGGCTGGGCGACAATCAGTCCGAAGATCGCCCCGCCTTTGCCGGAGAATCAAACAAAGGTTCCGGTGCCTGCGTGGATGCGAAGCCTTCAGACAGTTTACTCGCGCAACATGCTTGTTGGACTTCTTTCCGCCTTGTTCTCGCCGTCCAGGGCGATGGCGCTCGAGACGGAGAACGGACGCCTCACATATTGGGAGCTGTTCAAGAATTTCTGCGCTGCGCTGGTACCCCTCGCGTTGACAGCACTCACCCTCCTGCTGGTGTGGTGGTATGTCGTCATCCATCCGCAAGCGTCGGCCGACGTCGAAGCTCCAGAGGGATTGGAGCAGCTCGGCGCTCCGGCAGTGGAGGAACTCGGCGCACCCGCAGTGGACGCAGGGCCGGCAACCAGCTTCTACGCCACCTTCGGCATCATCGCAGCACTCGCCGCAGTGGTGCTCGTCCGTTACTACCGGAACATGACTGCCGAACGGCTCGAGGTCGTAAAGCTCCTGGTCTCGTCGGTCATGCCGCTGGCCATACTTACCGTCGTCGTGCTCGGCGTCATCCTGTTCGGAATCACGACGGCGACCGAGTCTGCGGCAGTCGGCGCCGCTGGTGCCTTTCTGCTGGCGTTACAGGCCCGAACGCTCGACTGGAAGCGCATCAAGGAAGCAGTGTTCCTGACGGCCAAGACCACAGCCATGGTTTGCTGGCTCTTTGTCGGCTCGGCGCTGTTCTCCGCCGTTTTTGCGATCCTCGGCGGCCAGGCACTTCTCGAGCAATGGGTGCTCGCGCTCGACCTGACGCCCGTGCAGTTCATGATCCTGTCGCAGGCGATCATCTTCATTCTCGGCTGGCCGCTCGAATGGACCGAGATCATCATCATCTTCGTGCCGATCTTCCTACCGATGCTGACGCACTTCGACATCGATCCGGTTCTCTGGGGCGTTCTCGTTTTCGTCAATCTGCAGGCGGCGTTCCTGTCACCCCCGGTCGCGATGTCGGCCTACTATCTCAAGGGCGTTTCGCCTCCGCATGTCACGCTCAACCAGATATTCGCCGGGATGATGCCCTACATGCTGATCGTCATCCTTTGCATGATCCTCATGTATATCTGGCCCGGCATGGCGCTCTGGCTTCCGAACTATCTTTACGGCGGCTGAGAAAGACTCCGTTCTCGGACGCCTTCCGCGACCGCGCGTTTTCGGCCGCTTCGACCCACGGGATGTTCTTTTGAACGCTAAAGCAGGATCTCGGAGATACAGGCGATCGGAAGGTCTACTTTCGGGCGGTATGGGCGTGAACTCGGCCGAGGGCGAACGAGCTTCGGCAAAGGCTCATAACAGACTTTCCGTTGGATGGTACGACGCGCCTCATCCAGCCCGCGGATGATCTTGGTCATCTCAACACGCTCGTCGTGCCTCCCTTGTTGCGCCGCTACGGCTTCGGTTCCTGGAACGGCACGATCTTCAGATCGCGCATGTTGGCAAAGGCTAAACCGCCGGTCCTTCGAGCCCGCTTCTCTCGTGCGATTTCCATAGGAACCAGCCGAGGACGGTACCGAAGAAGAATGTGTGGGCAATGAACTGCACGACCGGGCTTGCCTGCAAAAACCAGGGGAATGCGATCGGCGCGATCACATAGAAATTGACGAGCCACAAGGCGAGGCCAAAGACGCTGCCGAGACCAATGAAGGCTGCTCGCCCTCGCAGCATTGCGGCAATCTCCCCGAACACGATCCCATAGGCGATGGCCAGGATCATGTGCACGATCACGCCAGCGATGCTGGCCGTCAGGAGCGAATAGCCGGGATCGAGAGCTTCCGGTCCAAGCGCGATGGCGCCGATCATGCGCAGGGGCATGAAGAACGCTTCCGCCCCCATCATGAACGCACTCGCCGTCATTTCGAACGCCGCAAAGACGAGGCCTGCGACAATGCCCGCAACGGCCCCCTGCTGGAGTCCCCATCGGATGTCGCGCGGCGTCACTGGCGTATGGATGTAATCACGGTAAGCCATAATACTGCTCCCTGTTCTGGACGCAGATTCCTCCGTAAAATCAATGCCGGGAACGCGTCGGCGGTTCCGGGCGTTCGGTACAATTCACGAGGATTTGATTGAAGTTGATGTTTCTCACGCCGAGCGGACGCTACGTGCGGAGCCAACAGCATGCCTGCTGAATCGCCCGACCACAGCCTGGTCCGCCTGCGGGGGGCGGCCGGAAACGATCTATGTGAGCAAAGGCCCGCTTCACGTGTTTCCGCAACCAAGCCCCTGGTCGCTTACGGCAAGCTACTGGCGCGCCAAGGACATCCTAATGAGCCCGGCACCGGGGCACTTGGATATGCCAACCAGCCAATCTGATTGGCATGCGTCTTATGCCGCGGCCATCGCTTGTCGCCGCACGCACGCGCCGCCAACGCGTCTGTCGGTATGGTGGCGGCGCATCACCTTGCCGAGGTCGATCGCATCGTGCGCGGCCGCCGAGCCCGTGCGCCACCATCTGCAACAGCGTCGCTGGTCGCGCCGTAGCTTGGCCATCGCCACCGGCCGCAGACGGCCAGCGCCTGTTCGCGCAAGGCCTCACGCCGCCAGCACCGCCGCATCCAGCCCCCGAATAATCTTCGCCAGCTCCACACATTCGTCGTGCCGGACCTTGTTGCGCCGCCAGGCGAGGCAGATCGTGCGCTGGGGCATCGGCTCCTGGAACGGCACGATCTTCAGATCGCGCATGGCGCTGGCTGGTCCTGCCGCCATTTCCGGGACGAGCGTGACGCCGAGCCCGTGCGCCACCATCTGCAGCAGCGTCGTCAGGCTGGTTGCGCCATAACTCGCCATTGCAACCGGCCGCACGCTGCCGCAGACGGCAAGCGCCTGTTCGCGCAGGCAATGGCCTTCCTCCAGCAGCATCAGCCTTTCCAATGCCGGGCTTTCCGGCGGAACCGGCGGCGAGGCGAAGGCGGGGTCGCCGGCCGGCACGGCAAGGAAGAACCGGTCGGAGAAAAGCGGCTCGGTGATCAGCCCAGGCTGATCGAGGGGAAGGGCCGCGATGAAGGCGTCGAGCTTTCCCATGGCGGTGTCCTCGACCAGCGACGCAGTCACCGCTTCGCGCAATTCGAGCTGCAAGGCCGGAAAATGCCGTTTCAGCTCCGGCAGCACATGCGGCAGGAGATAAGGCGCCACCGTCGGGATGATGCCGAGCCGGAAGCGCCCCTCCATGGCGGGGCGGCCACGCCGGGCCGTAGTCTCGATTTCGCGGATGTCGGCAAGAATACGCTCGATACGCGGCAGCATGGCCAGTGCCTCGTCGGTCATCCGCACCGATTTGCCGCCGCGCTCGAACAACCGGCAGTTGAGCCGCAGCTCCATCTCGGCGATCTGTGAGGACAGCGCCGGCTGGCTGACGCCGGCCAGCTTCGCGGCGCGGCCGAAATGCAGCGTCTGGGCCAGTGCCTCGAAATATTGCATCTGCCGGACGGTGAGACCAATCATAAGGAAAACCTATCGCAACAAACAGGAAAGGCAATTTGTTTTTATCGGCAATGCGGCCTAGTCTGGAACCATTCCAGAATGGCGTGGCTCAGGGCCCGTCGGAAAATCAGCAAATCCCGGAAATCAGCAAATCCCGGAAATTAACAAATCGGAGAGAACGATGGACGCAAAGACCGATGACACCAGCGCGGGAAAATGCCCGGTCGTGCACACAGCGGTAGCCAGAGCCAACCGTGACTGGTGGCCGAACCAGCTGAATGTCCAAGTCCTCCACCAGCAATCCGCACTGTCCGATCCGATGGGCGAGGCGTTCGATTACGCCAAGGAATTCCGGAGTCTCGACCTGAACGCCGTGATCAAGGACCTGCATGCCCTGATGACGGACTCGCAGGAGTGGTGGCCGGCCGACTTTGGCCATTACGGGCCGCTGTTCATCCGCATGGCCTGGCACAGCGCCGGCACGTACCGCATCGGCGACGGCCGCGGCGGCGCCGGAGCCGGCCAGCAGCGCTTCGCACCGCTGAACAGCTGGCCGGACAACGTCAACCTCGATAAGGCCCGCCGGCTGCTGTGGCCGATCAAGCAGAAATACGGCCGCAAGATCTCCTGGGCCGACCTGATGATTCTCACCGGCAACGTCGCCCTGGAATCGATGGGCTTCAAGACCTTCGGTTTTGCCGGCGGGCGCGCCGACGTCTGGGAGCCCGAACAGGACATCTACTGGGGCCCGGAAGGCAAATGGCTGGCCGACGAGCGCTACAGCGGCGACCGCGATCTCCAGAATCCTCTCGCCGCCGTGCAGATGGGCCTGATCTACGTCAACCCGGAAGGGCCGAACGGCAATCCGGATCCGCTGGCCGCGGCGAGCGACATTCGCGAGACCTTCGCGCGCATGGCCATGAACGATGAGGAGACCGTCGCGCTCATCGCCGGCGGCCACACCTTCGGCAAGACCCACGGCGCCGGCGATGCGACGCTGGTCGGCCCGGAGCCGGAAGCCGCCGGCATCGAAGAGCAGGGCCTCGGCTGGACGAACGCATTCGGCACCGGCAAAGGCGGTGATGCAATCGGCAGCGGCCTGGAAGTGACCTGGACGACGACGCCGACGAAGTGGGGCAACAACTTCTTCGACAATTTGTTCGGCTATGAATGGGAGCTGACCAAGAGCCCGGCCGGCGCGCACCAGTGGACGCCGAAGGGCGGCGCCGGCGCCAGCACGGTGCCGGATGCGCATGACGCAGCCAAGCGTCACGCGCCATCGATGCTGACCACCGACCTCGCTTTGCGGTTCGATCCTGCCTACGAAAAGATCTCACGGCGCTTCCATCAGAATACGGACCAGTTCGCCGATGCCTTCGCCCGCGCGTGGTACAAACTGACCCACCGCGACATGGGCCCGATCGTGCGCTATCTCGGCCCGCTCGTCCCCAAGGAAGAGCTGCCGTGGCAGGATCCTATCCCTGCAGTCGATCATGTGCTGGTCGACGAGCTGGACGTGGCCGCCCTGAAGGCGAAGATTCTCGCCTCCGGTCTTTCCGTGCCGCAGCTGGTCTCGACGGCCTGGGCGTCCGCCTCGACCTTCCGTGGCTCCGACAAGCGCGGCGGCGCCAACGGCGCGCGTATTCGCCTTGCGCCGCAGAAGGATTGGGACGTCAACCAGCCGGCTCAACTGGCCAAGGTGCTGGAGAAGCTCGAAGCAATCCAGAAGGAGTTCAATACTTCGCAGTCCGGCGACAAGAAAGTCTCGCTTGCCGACCTGATCGTCATTGGCGGAGGCGCCGCAATCGAAAAGGCCGCGAGGGACGCCGGCAACGACGTGAAGGTCCCGTTCACGCCGGGGCGCATGGATGCGTCGCAGGAGCAGACCGACGTCGACTCCTTCGCTCCGCTCGAACCGACCGCCGATGGTTTCCGCAACTATCTCAGCGGCAGGCAGCGTTTGTCGCCCGAGGAGGCGCTGGTGGATCGGGCGCAATTGCTGACGCTGACGGCACCGGAGATGTCCGTCCTCGTCGGCGGCCTGCGTGTGCTCGGCGCAAATACCGACCAGTCAGCGCACGGCGTCTTCACCAAGCGGCCTGAGACGCTGACCAATGACTTCTTCGTCAACCTGCTCGACATGGGCACGGTGTGGAAGTCGACATCGGACGCCAAGGATGTGTTCGAAGGACGCGACCGGGCAACAGGTGAGCTCAAGTGGAGCGGCACGCGCGTCGACCTGATCTTCGGCTCGCACTCCCAGCTGCGCGCCCTGGCGGAAGTCTATGCGACCGCGGATGCGAAGGAGAAATTTGCCAACGACTTCGTGGCGGCATGGAACAAGGTGATGAACGCCGATCGTTTCGAACTCGCCTGATCCAGGAGCATGATCCCGAAAAGTGGAATCCGGTTTTCGGGATCATGCTCAATAGTCGGGATCATGCTCAATAGAAAGACAGAGCCCCATCCCGATTCCATCGGGATGGGACTCTAGCGCCAAGGCGCTCTGGCAACAAAAAGGCGCGGGCTTGGCCCCGCGCCTTTTTGTATTGGGGTTTCCTTCGGCCGTCAGTCCTTCTCGAAAATGCGTGGCTTGGCCGCAACGCTGGCGCCCCCTCTCCCCGTTGTTCACGGGGAGAGGGTAAGGGTGAGGGGCAGCGCAAACCCGAAGCGATTTGCCGTCTGCCTTCAAGACTCTCCCCGCTTGTGTGCGCCAGTCGCGCGCTTTAGAGCAGGGCCGGAATTAATTTGCTGAGTAACGGAAGACAAAGATGAGACTGGGCGGACGGCTGGCGGCGGCCATCGAAGTGCTGGAGGATATCGGCCGGCGGCACCGGCCGGTGGCCGATGCGCTGAAGGATTGGGGCCTGTCGCACCGCTTCGCCGGCGGCGGCGATCGCGCCGCGATCGGCAACATCGTCTATGACGGGCTGCGCCGGAAGCGCTCGGCCGGCTTTTTGCTGGGCGAAGATACGCCGCGCGCCGTCGCTTTCGGCGCGCTGCTGCTCGAATGGAACCAGACAGCCCAATCTCTGAATGAAGCGCTCGATGGCGACAAATTCGCGCCGCCGCTGCTCAACGACAATGAGTTGAAGGCGGTTGCCGGCCGCCGGCTTGACGCTGCACCGCCAGCGGTGCGCGCCGACATTCCCGACTGGTGCGAACCGCTTTTCGAACGGGCCTTCGGCGCCAGCTGGGTCGAAGAAGGTGCGGCGCTGGCGACCCGCCCGCCGCTCGATCTCAGGCTCAACACGCTGCGGGCCGATCGCGGCAAGGTTCTTGCCGAACTGGCCGAGACCGGCGCCAGGGCCGCACGGATCGCACCGCACGGCATCCGCATCCCGCCGATCGCGGGCGACGGCAGGCACCCGAACGTGCAGGCGGAACCGGCCTTCCAGAAAGGCTGGTTCGAGGTTCAGGACGAAGGTTCGCAGATCGCCGCCATGCTGGCTGGCGCCGAGGCCGGGATGCAGGTCCTCGACTTTTGCGCCGGAGCCGGCGGCAAGACGCTGGCACTGTCGGCGGCGATGGACAATCGCGGCCAGGTGTTTGCCCATGATGCCGAAAAGGCGCGGCTGGCGCCGATCTTCGACCGCATCCGCCGCTCGGAAAACCGCAACGTGCAAATCGTCACCAAGCCGGCGGAACTCAGCCCACTCTCGGGCCACATGGACATCGTCCTGGTCGATGCGCCGTGCACCGGCAGCGGCACCTGGCGGCGCCGGCCCGATGCCAAATGGCGGCTGACGCAGAAGCAGCTCGATGCACGCAAGGGCGAGCAATCGGCGATCCTCGACGCGGCCAAAGCCTTCGTCAAACCCGGCGGGCTGCTGATCTACATCACCTGCTCGGTGTTCGACGAGGAGAATGGCGAGCAGGTCGCTGCCTTCCTGGATCGTAACAGCGGCTTTGCCCCGGTCGATCATCGCCAGCTCTGGGACAGCCGCTTTCCGGGCCACGAGACGGCCGCGCGTATCGGCGCAGCAGGCATTTCGCTGTCGCCGGCGCTGAGCGGTACCGATGGGTTTTATGTCTGCGCACTGCGCAAGGGCGGCTGAACGTTGCCGGCGGGCATGATTGCTGCAGTGCAGCAATAGCGATTGCCTGCCGCTCATGCCTCTGCAATAAGCTTTTCTGACAGGAGCGTGACAAGCCATGGCAGCAGAGATCGTACCCGCCCCCAACTATGAGGATCGCGTCAGGACGTCCTTCGCACGCCAGAACGCCATGACCACCATCGGCGCCGAGCTGACGCTGGTGACGCCCGGCATCATCGAGATCGAGATGCCCTATTCGGCGGCGCTGACCCAGCAGCATGGCTTTCTTCATGCCGGCGTCATTTCGACGGCGCTGGACTCAGCCTGCGGATATGCGGCGTTCTCGCTGATGCCGGAAAGCTCCAGTGTGCTGACCATCGAGTTCAAGGTCAATCTGCTGGCCCCGGGCCGGGGCGAGCGCTTCCTGTTTCGCGGCTCGGTGACGAAGCCCGGCCGTACCATCGTCGTCGCCGACGGCCAGGCCTATGCCTTCGCCGTCGACGGCGAGGCCAAGCTGATCGCCACCATGACCGGAACGATGATGACAGTGGTCGGCCGCGATGGCATTGAAGGCTGATCCGATGCGCAAGGCGGTCACAATTGCGGGCAGGGACGTCCTCTTCGTGATGGCGGCGCAGGCCGAGTACGGCCCGCATCTGCAGCGGCTGTTCACCCCTGTCATGACCGGCGTCGGGCCGGTCGAGGCGGGTGTCAGGCTGGGCGCGGAACTGTCATGGCTGAAGACTGAAAAGGCGCTGCCGGACCTCGTCGTCTCGCTCGGCTCGGCCGGCAGCCGGACACTGGAACAGACGGAAATCTACCAGGCCGTTTCGGTCGCCTACCGCGACATCGATGCCTCGCCTCTGGGCTTCGAGAAGGGGGCGACGCCGTTTCTCGACCTGCCGGTGACCGTGCTGCTGCCGTTCAGGATTCCAGGCATAAGAGAGGCGACGCTGTCGACCGGCGCGGCGATCATTTCCGGCAGCGCCTATGATGCGATTACCGAGGACATGGTCGATATGGAGACCTTCGCCTGCCTGCGAGCCTGCCAACTGTTCGGCGTGCCGCTCGTCGGCCTGCGCGGCATTTCCGACGGGGCTGCCGATCTCAGGCATGTCGGCGACTGGAAGGAGTATCTCCATGTCATCGACGAGAAGCTGGCGGATGCGGTGACACGGCTGGAACAGGCGATCGGCTCCGGTGCGCTGCAGTTTGGACCATCGCATGACGCGGAAACGGAGTGAGAGAGACGCCTTCGCAACCCATTGCGCCGACTCGTTTCTTTCTCTAAACGCTCGCCATGAAGATAGCCAATCATCCCGACACCGTCCTGATTGTCGATTTCGGCAGCCAGTTCACGCAGCTCATCGCCAGGCGCATCCGCGAGGCCGGCGTGTTTTCCGAGATCGTGCCGTTCCAGTCGGCCGAAGCGGCGTTCAAGCGCATCAATCCGAAAGCGGTGATCCTCTCCGGCGGCCCGGCCTCGACCGGCGACATCGGCAGCCCGCGCGCGCCGCAGATCGTCTTTGATGCCGGTGTGCCGGTGCTCGGCATCTGCTATGGCCAGATGGCCATGTGCGTGCAAATGGGCGGCGTCGCCGAAAGCTCCGACCATCGCGAATTCGGCCGTGCCTTCGTCGAGATCCAGAAGGACAGCCCGCTGTTCGAGGGCTTGTGGGCGCCCGGCCAGCGCCATCAGGTGTGGATGAGCCATGGCGACCGCGTCATCTCCCTGCCCAAGGGGTTCGAGGTGTTCGGAAAATCGGAAGGCTCGCCCTTCGCCATCTTCGGCAATGTCGAGCGCAAGATGTACGGCATCATGTTCCACCCCGAAGTGGTGCACACGCCGGACGGCGCCAGGCTGCTGCAGAACTTCGTCCACAAGATCGCCGGCATCGAAGGCGACTGGACGATGCGCGCCTACCGCGAACACGCGGTCGAGACGATCCGCAAGCAGGTCGGCAAGGGCAAGGTCATCTGCGCGCTTTCGGGCGGCGTCGATTCGTCGGTCGCCGCACTGCTGATCCACGAGGCGGTTGGCGATCAACTCACCTGCATCCTTGTCGACCACGGTTTGATGCGCAAGGACGAGGCATCAGGCGTGGTGGAGATGTTTCGCCAGCACTACAATCTGCCGCTCATCCTGGTCGACGCTTCTGACCGTTTTATCGGCGCGCTCGAGGGCGAAACGGACCCGGAAAAGAAGCGCAAGACCATCGGCCGGCTGTTCATCGAGGTGTTCGAGGAAGAGGCCGAGAAACTCGGCGGCGCCGATTTCCTGGCGCAGGGCACGCTCTATCCCGACGTCATCGAAAGCGTCTCCTTCACCGGCGGCCCGTCGGTGACCATCAAGTCGCACCACAATGTCGGCGGCCTGCCCGAGCGCATGAACATGCAACTGGTCGAGCCGCTGCGCGAACTGTTCAAGGACGAGGTGAGGGCGCTCGGCAAGGAACTCGGCCTGCCCGACAGCTTCATCGGCCGGCATCCGTTTCCCGGCCCCGGTCTCGCCATCCGCTGCCCGGGCGGCATCTCTCGCGAAAAGCTGGAGATCCTGCGCGAGGCCGATGCCATCTATCTCGACGAGATCCGCAAGGCCGGCCTCTACGACGCCATCTGGCAGGCCTTCGCCGTGCTGCTGCCGGTGCAGACCGTCGGCGTGATGGGCGATGGCCGCACCTATGAATTCGTCTGCGCGCTGCGCGCCGTCACCTCGGTCGACGGCATGACGGCGGATTTCTACCACTACGACATGGCGTTCCTCGGCGCCGCCGCTACCCGCATCATCAACGAAGTGCGCGGCATCAACCGCGTCGTCTACGACGTGACGAGCAAACCGCCGGGCACAATCGAGTGGGAATAAAGCTCGGTCGTTCGCCAGCATTTGGTGGCTATCGGCGGCGGGCGCTTAACTTATTGAACTATCATTGTTTTCATCTCTTTGCCTATCACGGACTATCGCCCGTAAGCGGAATCGTTTGGCGGCAAACCTGACGGCATGCATTTTCGCGTCATCTTCCTAGCGGGCTGATACCGTCACGCCGCCGCTTCCTAGGCAATTGGCAAAATATCTAGATAAGGCATTGAATTTGAGACATTTTAATCTGGCCTTGACGGTAAAATTGATGACGGTAAAATCCGAGGCCGGATACTTAGAGGTGACTGTTTAATTACTCGCCATGCTCACCGATGTCGCACTTAAGAAGCTGAAATCAAATGACAAAATGTACAAGGTCACTGATCGTGACGGTATGTACGCCGCCGTGTCTCCCACAGGGCAGATATCGTTCCGATACGATTACCGAATAAATGGTCGGCGAGAGACAGTGACGCTGGGACGCTATGGTGAGAATGGCATCTCACTAGCAGAGGCGCGTGACCGCTGCCTTGCCGCTCGAAAAATGGTGGCAGCCGGAAAATCGCCGGCGCATGAAAAGCAGCGTGAAAAGCGGCGCCTGTCTGCGATGGCCACCTTCGGCGATGCCGGCCGGGCCTGGTTTAAGGAGGCCAAGATGGCGGATAGCACGCGCTCAATGCGCAAGGCCATCTTCGATCGAGACATCTTGCCGATCTGGGACAAAAGGCTCCTCACAGAAATAACAGCGGACGACTTGCGGGCGCTCTGCGCAAAGGTGCGCGACCGCGGCGCGCCGGCAACAGCCATTCATGTCCGGGATATTGTTAAGCAGATCTATGGTCATGCCATTCTGCACGGCGAGAAGATTGCCAATCCAGCGGACGAGGTAGGACCGGCTTCGATTGCCACGTTCGAGGCAAAAGACCGAGCATTGTCCCCCGCAGAAATCCGAATCATGCTGAATGAGTTGGAAAATGTGACAACCTTGCCGACGATACGGCTCGGCCTAAAGCTGATCCTGCTCACGATGGTTCGGAAGGGTGAGCTGCTGGACGCGACGTGGGATGAGATTGATTTTGAGAACGCTGTTTGGAGCATACCCAAAAAACGAATGAAACGGAAAAAGCCGCATAACGTCTACCTGTCCCGCCAATCCCTCGATATCCTGATTGCGCTCAAGACTTGCGCAGCGAACTCCCGATACGTGCTGCCATCTCGCTATGACGCCGACGAACCCATGTCGCGCGCCACCTTCAATCGGGTCACCATGGCCATTGTCGCCCGCGCGAAAAGACAAGAATTGGCGCTTGCGCCCTTTACAGTGCACGACCTACGGCGGACCGGCTCGACAGTCCTAAACGAGATCGGATTCAATCGCGACTGGATCGAAAAATGCCTTGCCCACGAAGACAGCCGCACTTCGCGCGGCGTCTATAACAAGGCTGAATATGAGCCGCAGCGTCGTCATATGCTGCAGGAATGGGCTGACATGGTTGAGGCCTGGACGGCGGGCAAGAAGCACACGCCCGTACTCCAGCCGGCTGCCGGGGCGGCGATCATTCTCGATCCGATTTGACAGGCCTTGTCTTCCGCGACCGCACGTCTGGACCTGGGGCGATTACGATAGTGCCGGCAGACGACGCGTTTCGCCTTGCCTGAACCCAGGCCTCGACCTCTGCTAGATCCCAAACAACACAGCGGGGGGTCAGATTGAAGCGTCGTGGGAACTCGCCACGTTGCTCCATTTCATAAATGGTCGTGTGCGATAGGGGGACGATTTCTCGCAGTTGCGACCGGCGGACAGTTCGCACGACCCGACGCAACCCGATGTGTGGCAAAACCGGAAGCGGGTCGGGTTGCCCAATTGCAATGCCCTCGAATTTATCGACCTCGGAAGACTGCTGCCGTTTGACCATTTTCGTTACCGCATCGGTTGCCTTGCTGGCCAACGATCGCGCAACTTTTCGAGATCTCGTACACCCCTCAATTGCGACTACATGTCCCCGCTTATGCACGAGAAGATACAATGGCGCTCCAATAGAGAGAAAAGTCAGGGCCGCGCACACAGCCATGCACCGGTGGACTGGCCGCAAGTTCCGTCCGGATCTTCCAATCTCGACGACATCGATAAAGCCATTGCCAAAGCACCCCGTGCATCAGGACAACTATCTCTACCGTCGCGAGAGCCATCCTGATCGCCACAACGGCCAAAGATACAAAATGCAAAGGCGCGGCCGATCCGGTCAACAATGACTATGGTGCCGAGGACATTGCGGCCAGCCTGTCGTGACGTGCGCCAGAGCGTGAAGCGCGTGTTGCTGTCGCCGCGCATCCTCGATGCCACTAAACGCGCCTTGACGCTGGACAGATCAGTGGGTGCGAACATACTTGCCGTTCGTGCCGTTCACCGCCGCTACGTTGGCTCGCTTTCCGCCGACTTAGGTGAAGAATGTGTGAACACTTCGATCGATCCAGTCGATTACCTGGGCTCTTGTCCACTTTCCGGTCGAATTGCCGAGATGCGTTATGCTTTCATGACTATTTTGTCGGTTGAGCTTGTTGATGCAAGTCACCTGATGTCGGCCATAGTATGCTCCTTTCGAGCGCGAGCGAGCACGCGGACATGGTATTTCGGGAGGGAGTATCGCCATTAGTCTTGGCATCTGCAATCCGAAAGACCGTCACTCCGCGAGTAATCTCGGAAAACCGGACCCTGCCGACGATGCGCTCTTCTTCATCCTCCTGGATGGTCTCCCCCCACGCCTGCCGGATCAGATTCCTGGTGTACTCAGCTACATTGGAGTCACTCCATTTAGGCTGGCCCGTAACAGACTTTGGCCAGCTACTATTTCCGGCTCTCAAAATCCCGCCATCGTGCCTTAGAACAACGACTATGTCTTCAGAGCCTTGGAAATCCTCGCGAAACTCTTTCGGATGAACATCGTCCTTATCCTCATCGTAGTCGAACTCACCATCAAAGCTCACAGCTATTTCTTTGGTTGATCGGAGCCGTTCTTGAAACTCGTCCGTACCCAACCAATCAGTTCCCCATTTTACGAACTTAAGGCCTCCAATTTCTCCTCCACATTCAAGGACCACCTCCGCAGAGCGCGCTTGGCGCTCTTCATCCTTGACGGATGCCGCAATCAATTCGGCTTGCTTGGATGCCCAGCGCGCTAGCGCGTCCCTTGCGGCAAGCGGTTGAGCCGCGTCTCGGGCAGCAGTCACTGCCTCTCCAAGTAAAATGCCCTCTACGTTGTGGAGCCGACCCGCGCGCAGTCCGGAAATAGTCACCCAACCACCGTCTGCCGAAAACGAGTAACGCGACGGCGAAATGAAAGCGCGCCCGAAAATTCGACCGTCTTCATCTTCGATGGTTTGCATGTGGGCTCGGTCTGCTTTTGGAGAGTCAGCGTCGGAGCGATCAGCAGTCGGGTTCAGACGGCGCACCAGATCCAGATCGCTAATTCTTAGCCAGTCACCTGGCCGCGCCACCTGTTCCGTGCCTTCCTTCACCAGGATCTCGGTCGCCACGTCGAGGTTGGGCGCAACTGCGCCTACCAGCGTTGCTAAAGGCATCGTTCGTTTTGAATAAGAATTTATATGAAGGAGTCCACCTGCCTCATGTGGGTGGCCTTTCAACAAAACCTCTATACGCGTGCCTCCATCAATCGGCACAGGCGCACCGGGTGCAGGAGAAAGAATAGGCCGGGCGCTCGTTCCGCCACGGAATTCGAGGAGGCGGCCCGTATCTTGTCCCTTGTCGCAACGTCGCGAGTAGACACGAACGACCGGTCCGAGCATGAAAACCGAGAAGAATCCAATTCCAAACCGGCCGATGGCATGCATGCCTGCGGCCATGAGCCCAGGAAACTCCTCCATTGCTTGGGGCGACCGCCAGAACGATGTTCCAAAATCGAGAAGTGGCCCGGTGAGCACCTGTTCGGACATACCGATGCCATTGTCCTCGACGACCAGCCAAATCTTGTCGCCCTCTGAGAGCAAGCCGACCGTGATGAGGCCCCAGTCCGCGGCGCGCTTTTGATATTTTCGCCGGGCCTGGACCGCGTCGGCTGCGTTCTGGATAAGTTCGCGAAGAGCTACGGTCGGGTCGTTGCCATAGAGCTTCGAACCACCGAGATTTTCCACGATACGCGGAACGTCCGATACCTGAAGGCGAGCATCGACGGGGCGCCAACCCCTGGTCTGAACTGAACGGGCAAGAATTTCGGGCGACCCCGCTCCCTTAACACGTCTCGCCTTGAGGACCTCCTTACCGCGGCCTTGTAGGAGCAAATCAACGTCGTGAAGCTCGCGATCGACGGAATTTAATGTGTCGTATGCCAACCACCAAGCCTCAGCATCCTCCCTGCCGAAAGGCTGACCGGTCGTGAATACCACTGCATCGAGTTCAATATGCGGTCGGGCTAGCCGCTCTTGAAATGTCCAATGCAGGGCCGAGATGCCGGCTGGATTTGTGATTGCACGATGGAACCTGGGAGCACGACGGCTGTCGAGGTGCAGGGCATCGGCAACCCGCAACAGACAGGCGAGCTTTACGCGATCGACGCGATTGAGCGTCCGATTGGCAAGAGCCCCCAAATCTTCCGAGAGTTCCTGCTCAACCTTCTGCACCGACCACCAATGACTGTGAGCAATCTGGCCGATTGTCGGCCCATAGAAGCGACGTAGCTCGGAGTCCTCAATGAGGTACACCTGTGACCCGTCTGCGGCGCGCCAAGCCTGCTCGGCAAGTTCCTCGGCTCGCTCCGCGTGCAGACGGCGAAGGACATCCGGTACGATCCGTTGCACGATCTCGCTCGGCGGGTTCTCGATATCAAAGCTCTCACCACCGCTCTCTTCGGAGGCTAAGGCGAGGCGAGCAACGGCGTCCTTCCATGCAATGGTCGTCCTAACTTCTGCTAGGCCACCGGGGTATGCCGCGAGGCTCATGGCTGCATCGTGCAGAAGAATGCTCGCGCCAAGAACGAACGCCTCGGCCGGATTGACGTTGACGGCACCCTCGGCAACCGAAGAAGCTGTGTCCCATAGAGCATCCAAATGACTGATGTCGTGTACCGTCATCCCTGGTAAATCGACTGCAATCCGGGAAACGAGCTGGGCCGCGCGCTCTCGAATTGAGAGATATTGCGTCCTGAAAAATTCTTGCTCTTCAGTTGTGCTATCCGAGCGTGGCGTTTGAAATGCCTGTCGCCAAAGCCATGTTTGACGGAAATCCGGCCCACTGACTGTCATACAATCCTCGACCAAAAATAGGGTTTACTGCTCTCATTGCGCCGGTGCCGCCGCGAACTCGAACTGAGCCTCGCAGCCGTCATGCGCGCAGACTGGCTTTTTCAGAGTGAAGGGCCGCTGGAATTTCGTCCGGCTGCATTTCTTGCAAGCGAACTGACTGCGGAAGGTCTTGAATTCCTCCCAGCGCGTCTTCTCGTCGCCGATCGAACCGCCGCCATAAGGCCCGTCCTGGAAGTGGCTGCCGAAATTCTCGATCTCGCCTTTCACCAAACTGTCGAGGAACCGATTGTTGACGCCCGGCACCAGCGCCGGCGCCAGCTTGGCATCCTTGAGCAGACCGGCGAGCGCCGAGGCCAACTCGCTGCGTTCGTAGGAATAGGCCTTCTCCAACGCTCGGATGCGGACGCTGACCCCGAAATCCCGACAGATACCGAGAAGCCATTCCTCCTCGGCCTGGCGCATCTCGTTGGCCGCCGACTGGCCCTCCGCCCAACGAGCCTCGATCATTTCGTCGCTGACCTTGTGGTCGGCAAAACGCGGCCCGTAGGCCGGGTCGAGACCAATGATCCGGGTGAAGTGCCACGCCTTCGCTTCAAGCTGATCCTTCAAATAATTGAAGAACCGTTCGTCGTGAGTGGTGATCAGGATCTGGCAGTCGCCGAACATGGTGGCGATGAGCCCGGCAATGGTGCGCCTATGATCCGCATCGTATGAGGTCACGATGTCGTCGAGCGCGATGATGGGCGCGCCTGCATTAAATTGCTTGATCGCCGCCATGCGCAGCGCCAGCGCCACCGAATGGATCTGGGAGTCGCTCAAATAGCCAGCCGGCTGCACGCCCGTGCGGTTCTTGGCGAAATCGATCAGAAGGTTGAGCCGCTGCTGGTTCGCGTCGTCTTCCGCCGGCAGCTCCAGCCGGATTGGCGTGGCGCCAGCGCCCTGGATGAGCTTGTAGATATCGTTCATCGGCGTCTGAATCCTGTCGAGCAGGGCCTGCACCTTCTTGCGGATCTCGGCCGAGATTATTGTCGCCTGCGCCGTCAAGGCGTTGGAGAGGTTCCCCAGCTCATCTCGCGTCCGCAGCGCAAGGTTCCGCTCGGTCTGTAGCTCCAGCAGTCGATCGATCTTCGCCTTAGCCTTGATATAGGTGTGGTCGCCTTGCTTCGATTCGATGTCTGCGATGGCCTGATCGAGCGTGGCGAGCAGCTTGGCGATTGCCGCAACAATATTGGCCGAGGCCGGAACGGCCGTCTGAGGCCAGCCGGCAATGCCCGCTTGATAGAGGACAAGATCGGCTTTCAATGCCGCCTCGCCATCGCCGAGGAAGCCAATCAGCCCCGGCAGCGCCGCCACTAACTGAGTATGGGCCTTGGTCGCCGCAGTCCAGGCCTTGTCGAGCGCCTTCTTAGCGGCGGCGTGGTCCGCCAACTCCTCGAGGTTCTTGGCGATGTGTTCCCGGATCATCTCAGCGCTACCCGCCGCCGTGTCCGCGACAGGTGTCGTGCAGACGGGGCAAATGTCAGGTGCCGCTACCCCTTCGGCAAAAAGCGGCTCTGCGGCTTTCCACAAAGCCTGAAACACAGTGCTCGCCGCTTTGCCGCGTTCTTCCGTTTCTTTACTCTCCGCCGCCGACAGCGCCGCGACCGCTGCGTCAAAGGTCGGAATCGCACCGCTGACGACAGTCTCGCCGCTCTCCGTGTCCGTCGCCGCCGCCCGCAAAGCGGCAGCCGCATTACGGATCTGGCGCAGGCCCGCAAGCCCGATCTTGTTCTCCTCAGCCTTGGCGCGCGATTCCAGTTCGAGATAGGCCAGATCGCCGGCGGCCAGCGCCGCCAACACCAGCGCCGGATCAAGTGGTGCCAGGACCGACGTGTTGGCGTGGGAAAGCACCGCCGCCCCATCCCAGGTTTTCACCGCCTGGGCCATCTCCTTGGCAAGCTGGGTGTCTACGCGCTGCAGCGCCGTCTCGTCCTCGGCGGCGGCCTTCACCTGCGTGCGCAGTGAGCGAATATTCTTCTGCACCTCAACCAGCGGGCCGAGCTGCAGCCAATTGGCGACATCCGCGTAGCGCTGTTCAGGCGTATGGATTTCGACGAACGTGCGCAGCGCATGCCCGCGGATGATCGGCGGCACCGCGAAGCAGGCGTTCACAGTTGTGGCCACCGCCGGTATCAGTCGCTTCGCCCCTGTCGCCGGTCGGCTGCCGTTGGTGGCATCCTTGCCCGAGACCACGCCGATCGTAACCGTCGAAGCAAGCTTCGCCTCCTCAGCCAGATTGTGCGCCAGCGCCACGGGGCCAGCCTGGTTGTTAACGGCGCGCTGCCCGAGCCTTTCGAGCGTTCCGTCCTTGGAGAACATGAATTCCAGCGCATCGATGACGCTGGATTTGCCACTGCCGTTCGGCGCGAAGATCGCCAAGCAGCGCTTCTTGCTGAAATCGAACGACTTCGGTTGGAGATACGCGCGGAACCCGGAAAGGCCCAAGGACCGGAGGAAGTAAGGATTAGCCATTGGCCACCTCCGGCTTAGGAGGATTGGCACGTTCGCCTGCGAGTTTCAGGATGGCATCGTTGGCCTGAGCGACGGCGTTCTGCGCGGGCGCCGCCTTCAGAATGTGCATCTTCAGGATGTCCGCCAGGCCGGCATCGACACCGTCCTTTCCCTTAAGGCTTTCTCCCAAGGCCTTAAGAAATGCGTCCGGCGTATCTGCCGGTCCTGCTTCACCTTCCACACCCTTACCCCCCACTTTATTAGTCTTTGACAGTACAAGGAGATCGCCCACAAGAGAATGGCGCTTTCCTTGAAACTACGAGCCCTTTTGTGGGGAAAGCCTTCCCCTGCGGCCGATCCATGATCTCGATCGACCCCTGCTGCGGGGACGCCCCCTCAACGGCCCGATGCGGCGGAGATCAGGGACACACCACTGCGGCTCCAAGACGCACAATCCCTGATCGCAACCTGACCCGGCTCCCGCTGGCGCTCACGCCGGCGGGTTTTCGCTATGGCGAGTTACCGGTGACCAAATTTTTTCTTGAATGGGTCACTCCATTTGCGTGCGCTGCTTCACCACCGTTCAATGTGAATGCTGATCGAAGAATAAACCATCGGCGTTATCGAGACCCCTCCAGCCCGTTGAATTCGTTGAGTTGCAATGACGAGGCCCCATCGCCGATCACGAAGGGACCACACGCCGAAGCGCATATTGGGCGTGGCGTGAAATAGATCGCATATCTAGGTTCAGAGTTCGGCAGCCCTGTCATCGGGGTGGGTCTGTCCTTTCATTGCTATACAAATGAGCGGGCGGTCCACTCGCGACGACGGACGATAGAAGGGCGGGATGAGCGGGCCAGCAGGCTTCATTCACGCAAGGAACTCCTTTTCATTGGCTTTCACCTGGTCCATCTTCTGGAGACGGAAAATTTCCTCGACTGAGACGATGTCCTTGTCGACGTTGTGAATGCCTCGATCTTTAAGTATCCGCGCGAAAACATCCTTCATGGCCGTCACCGAAGCGCGGACCGCGTGGTTGCCGTAGATGACGACCGAGATTTTTCCCAAATCCTTGATCCGGGCCTCGTTCATCTCGGGATAGGCGGTCGGAATTACTACAATGCCGGCTTTGCCATTCCACGCACGAACAAAGCTCTCCACCTCGTCCGGCGTCTTCTGCTTGGAGTGGACGACGATGAGGTCGGCGCCAGCAGCTTCGTATGCAGCGGCTCGATCGAGAACGTCCTTCTCGCCGAGACCGGCGATCAAAGCCTCTGTTCGCGCAATGATGAGGAAGTTCTGATCGGTGCGCGTCGCGATCGCTGCGCGGATCTTGCCCTGGAATTCCTCGACCCGAAGCAGCTCCTGCCGGCCATCCGCCAACAGGCTCGTCACTTTGGGAAAGGTCTTGTCCTCGATAACGACAGCGGCCGCGCCGGCTTGTTCGTACTGCTTCACCGCGTGAATCACGTTGATCGCATTTCCGAACCCTGTGTCGATATCGGCGATGATTGGCAGCGACGACTGCTCGGCCATTGCGCGCACCATCTCGAGGTGCTCTCTCATCGAGACGAGGCTGACATCGGGGAGGCCATACAAAGCGGACAGCTCAAAGCCCGACGCCCAAATGCCGTCGAACCCGGCTTCCTCGACAAGACGGGCCGACAACGGACTATGTGCAGCCATCACATGAGCGAGGCCGTTCTTCGAAATGGTGTTCTTGAGAAGCGTGCCCTGGCTCATGCTGCTTTGTCCCGAGAAAGTTTGGTGCAAGCCGCGGTGATGCGGTCGCACGCTTCGATGAGGTCATTGATCGAGGAGGCATAGGAAATGCGGATGTACGGGGAGGCCAAGAAGCCTGAGCCCGGAACGACCGCAACACCCGCTTCTTCGAGCAGATACATAGCGAAGTCTGTATCGGTCGCGATCACTCTGCCCGCTTCCGTTTTCTGACCGAGGACACCGACGCAGTTGGCGAATACGTAGAAGGCCCCGTCAGGGACGGTGCAGCTCAATCCCCGCGCGGTATTGAGCCTTTCGACGACCAGGTTGCGGCGCTTCTCGAGCTCAGCCTTGAACTCGGGAACGTACCCCTGGTCACCGGCAATCGCTTCGATAGCCGCATATTGGGAGATCGAGCTGGTGTGCGACGTGGTCTGACCCTGAATGACATTGATGGCCTTGATAAGCTCGATTGGCCCGGCGCCATACCCGACGCGCCAACCCGTCATTGCATTGGTTTTCGATACACCATTGATCGTGACCGTGCGGTTGAAAAGGTCGGGGGCGGCGCGCGCCATTGTCGCGAACCGCGCTGCTCCGTAGACTAGCTTCTCGTAGATATCGTCCGACAGGATGTAGACGTGTGGATGCCGACGCAGGACTTCGGCCAGGCCAGCCAGATCGGCCTCGGAATAGACAGTGCCCGTTGGATTGTTAGGCGAATTCAGCATCAGCCATTTGGCGCGCGGCGTGATTGCCGCCTCCAGGTCTTCCGGCTTCAGCTTGAAGCCCAACCGCTCGAGGCAAGGGACCAGCACCGGCTCGCCGCCGGCGAGCCGCACCATGTCAGGGTAGGAGACCCAGCAGGGCGTAGGGATGATGACTTCGTCCCCCGCGTCCAAGGTGGCGAAGAGCGCGTTAAAGACCACCTGCTTGGCGCCACAGCCGACGGTGATCTGGTCTATGTCATAGTCAAGGCCGTTGTCGCGTGAGAGTTTCTCCCGGATTGCCTCGCGTAGCGGCTTGACGCCAGCGACCGCCGTATAGCGCGACTTTCCCTCAATGATGGCGGCGACGCCGGCTTTCTGGACAGCCTCGGGCGTATCGAAATCCGGTTCACCCTGGCTTAGCGTGACGATATCGACACCTTGTTCGCGCAAGGCGGTCGCCTTGTCAGTCATCGCTTTTGTTTGGGAGGGACGGACGGCCTGCAGTCTTTTGGCGAGCAAGGGCAATGGACTTTCCTCAAGGCAGGGGAAGTTTGTGCCAGAGGTATATGAGGCGTCCGTCGCTCGCCAGTTTTGGCATCGGGGAAAGCGGCCAAAATGATCGCGTTCTGCGATGCATTATTGGGGCCAGCACCTATCTCCCGGTGCTCTCCTCCTCGGTCTTTTTCCGGCAGAGCTTTATAAGCCAACGGCAGAAGGCGCGGGCGAGATCCGTATTGTTGCTGCGATCGACAGCATAGGCCCGGTATTGCATGCCACTTGGTGCGCGTGAGCCGGGAAACACTTCCAGGAGGCGTTGCCTGATCAGGTCCGCGACGATGATATGCGGCGTCACTAGCAAGGTCTGGCCGGTCGTGACTGCTGGCAAGGCCAGATAATGATGGTCGTAGCGTTCCCCCGAGATGATGTCCGACGTCTTCAAATCCATGCTGCGAAGCCAGGTCGGCAGGATGTCCGGCCGCGAGGTGACGGTAATCACCGGTGTGGTGCGCAGCGCCTCTAAGCCGCGGCCGGCGATGCAGTCTGGCGCACCAACGCAAACGAGCTGCTCGTCGTAGAAATCCCAGCGATCTCCTGGTTCGGTGAGTGTCAGGTCCCGGGTCAGAAGCACGTCGAAGCTGTCGGTTGAGGCGGGAGCCGACAGGGTGCTAATGACATCGACCGTGACGCCGCCCATTTCATTCGAAAATTCGCGCAGATTGGGGATGAGCAGCGTATAGGCAAAGGTCGATAGCGATGTGCGCACGACTAGGCGATTGACACCAGTCCGGTCGTTGCGGCGCATCCGCTTTGCGGTGAACAGGATCGTATCGAGCGGCTCGCCGACGGCATCAGCGAACAGCCGCCCGAAGTCCGTCAATTGGCTCTGACGGCCGCGCCGCTCGATCAGCTTCGCGCCGAAATATCCCTCCAGCACGGCAAGATGGCGGCTGACTGAACTTTGGGTGATGCCGAGCGTCTTTGATGCGCGCGTGACACTGCTGTCTCGTGCGACCTGCACGAAGGCGCGCACGGCATTGAGTGATAGATCTTTTTCCTCGGTCAAATTCGTCTCCATGAACCGGATCGATACTATCCAGAATCGTCTAGCTGACATCGCAATATTCGATGACTGTCACAACCATGTAACAAAGCCATTCGATCGTCAGCCTCGGAGTTAAACCCATCAAGGCGATGCTTTTTCACATTGCCGACGGAACGAGGGTAACCGATGTCGGCTATAACCATTGAAAAAGTAGAAAAGACATTCGGTGCGACGCCCGTTTTGCGCGGAGTCTCGCTCAATATTGCTAATGGTGAGTTTCTGACGCTGCTGGGCCCGTCGGGCTGCGGGAAGTCGACCCTGCTGCGGATACTCGCGGGTCTGGAGGTGCAGACGGGTGGATCGCTGTCGATTGGTGATCGCGTGGTCGACGGGATACGACCAAAGAAGCGCGATGTTGCGATGGTGTTCCAGTCCTATGCGCTCTATCCGCATATGACGGTCGCTCAGAACATGGCGCTGCCTCTGAGGATGCGACGCCTTTCGTCCTGGCAGCGCCTGCCGCTCGTCGGCCGCCTGCTGCCCGGCACGCATGCGATGACCGAGGAGATCGACAAGGACGTAATACGCACCGCCAAGGCGCTCGGCATCGGCCATCTGCTCGCAAGAAAGCCCGGGCAATTGTCCGGTGGTCAACGCCAGCGCGTTGCGGTGGGCCGCGCCATGGTGCGTCAGCCGGCCGTCTTCCTAATGGACGAACCGCTGTCGAACCTCGACGCCAAGCTCAGAGTGCAGATGCGCGCCGAGATCAAGGAGTTGCACAAGCGACTCGGCGTCACCTTCGTCTATGTCACTCACGACCAGTCCGAGGCCATGACCATGTCCGACAGGGTGGCGGTGATGCTGGACGGCGAGCTTTTGCAAGTGGCGCCGCCGCAGGAGATATACGCCGATCCCGACGACCGGCGCGTGGCCGAGTTCATCGGCTCGCCGAAGATCAACATCCTGGACGCTCGGCTGCGCGCCGACGGTTTGGCCGACGCCGCCGGCACCAGTTTTACACTTGACGTCGCCGCCCCCTCCGGGACGCCGCTCGCCCTGGGAGTTCGGCCGGAGGCATTCTACTTGGTCGAGACTGGCGGGGTGGACGTCGTCACCGGTTCGGTCAGATTGGTCGAGCATATGGGCTCCGATCTTTTCGTCCATCTCGACGTGCCTGGCCATGATCATCATCCGGTTGTTGCCCGTCTGCTGGCCGAACGCGCGCCTCAGATCGTTTCGGGCCAGACCTTGCATCTCGGCGTCAAACCGGAACGCGTGCTGCTGTTTGCCGATGATGGCAAGCGCCTGCGGCCGGACATCCATCGGTATGCCAATGTGCTGCCTATGCGGGAACATGCATCATGACCCTTGCCTCCCGCTCAACAACTGAAGAGACCAGCCTGTCCAATAGCGCTGTCACCTGCGACACGCTGCGCAACTATCGCTTCACCGAGACGCTTGTCGCCTGGTCCTTGGCCGGACCGGCGCTGGTCCTGCTCGTAACCCTGTTCTTTTTGCCGGTCTTTGCCATCTTTGCCATCGCGCTGACCGACTGGCAGTTCGGCGCCAGTGCGCTGTCCTTCGTTGGCTTTGCCAACTTTAAGGAAGTCTTCGCCGACGAGGGCTTTCGTGCCTCGCTCGTCAACACCATCCTTTATGTCACGATCGTCGTGCCCGGCACCATCGTCCTCGGGCTTGCGATCGCGCTCCTGATCGAAAGCGGCAAGTCTTGCCGAGCCTTCTATCGCGCTATCCACTTCCTGCCCTTCATGGCGACGCTGACCGCCATGGCGATCGCCTGGGAGGCACTACTCCATCCCACCATCGGCCTCGTCAACCAGACGCTTGCCGGTCTTGGGCTGCCGACCGCAAACTGGCTGCGCGATGAGAACACCGTGCTGCCGGCGCTGGCCGTGATCGGTATCTGGCAGAACTTGGGTTACGCGATGGTGCTGTTCCTCGCCGGGTTGAAGTCGATCCCGCAAGATCTCTATGACGCCGCCGACATCGACGGAGCCGATCTCTGGCTTGACCGGTTGCGCACGGTCACCCTGCCAATGCTCGGCCCGGTCACCATGTTCGTCTTCATCGTCGTGGCGTTCAAGGCCTTCGAGACCTTCGACACTGTGCAGGTCCTAACCCAGGGCGGACCCGGCCATGCCTCCGAGATGCTGCTCTACACGCTCTATCGCGAGAGCTTCCAGTATCTGCGCACCGGTTACGGTGCCTCCGTCGCCGTCGTCTTTCTCTTCATCGTCGTCGCGTTGACGCTGATCCAGGCCCGCGTGATGGACAAAAAGGTACATTACCAATGAGCACGCCTCACTCCGAGGGGCTCTCCGCAACCTCCGCGGTCCTGCGCCATTCCGTGCTGCTGATCACCGGCGCACTGATCCTCATCCCCTTCGTCTGGATGGTCTCACTTTCGATCAAGCCGCCGGGCGAGATCTTTCGCGCATCCTTCTCCTTCTGGCCCCAGCAGTTCTACGGCATCGTGAACTATACCCGCGCGCTAACCGAAGCGCCCCTGCCGCAATACATGCTGAACGGTGTCATCGTCTGCGCGGCCATCGTGGGCCTGCAGATCCTCATCTGCGCGCCAGCGGCTTACGCGCTCGCCAAGCTCGATTTTCCCGGCCGGAACCTGCTGTTCACACTCGTAGTTATCGCCCTCATCCTTCCGAGCGAGGTACTCTCGCTACCGCTGTTCATACTCGGCTACCAGATCGGCATCCTCAACACCTACGCAGCGCTGATCTTCCCCTATGTCGTCTCGCCGTTCGGCATCTTCCTGTTCAGGCAGTTCTTCAAGACCATCCCCGACGACGTCATCCATGCCGCCCGGCTCGATGGCCTCTCGGAACTGGCCATCGTCTGGAAGATCATGGTGCCCATGGCGATGCCTGCCATCATCGCCTTTGCCATCTTCTCCGTCGTCAGCCACTGGAACAGCCTGTTCTGGCCCCTCATCGCCGTGCGCGACCAATCCCTCATGCCGCCGCCACTTGGCATCATGGCGTTCAAAAACGAGGAAGCGGGCAACGACTACGGCCCCCTCATGGCAGCATCCACCATCGTCGTTGCACCCCTCATCATTGCTTTCCTCTCCGCCCAACGATGGTTCGTCGATGGCCTGACCGGAGGAGCTGTCAAGTAACTCCCGCATCGAATGAAACAACCCCAACCAATTTTCCATCCCTCCAAACCATAGGTTAAGCCATGATCGAAGTTAGCCGCCGCAGTCTGGTGAAGTCTCTTCTCGCAGCGCCTGTCGTCCTGTCGTCCACCTCTCTACTCGCTCAAACGCGAACGAAATTGACAGCGAACTATGCCACAACCGCATTCGATGCACTGATGGCTCAGGCCGCTGACCTGTACGCAAAGCATGCTGCGGTATCGGTAACTTTCCAGAAGCCAACGCCGGCATCCGGTGGCGAGTTGATCAAGCAGACCTTGCTGAATGCGATTACGGGTGGATTGCCAGACATCTCGTTCAGCGCGAACAACTATGTCCAGCGATTGGCAAGCCAGAATCTAGCTCAGCCGCTGGACAAGGTGGCAGCGACAGACAGCGCATGGTCGCAGATGCAAGCGCACTCGACGGTCGGCCGCATCGGCCAGGTCGACGGCCGCCTCTATGGCGTTCCGTTTCAGGTTTCCGTTCCCGTATGCATGGTCAACCTTGCGTTGGCCGAGAAGGCGGGTGCGGATCCGAGGGCGCTTCCGACCGACTGGCCGGGGATCATTGCTCTCGCCAAGCGCATCTCCGCGCTTGGAAATGGTATAGTCGGGGGCTTCTTCGACCTGGGCGCCGCCTGGACATTCCAGGCTCTGATCACCGCTGGCGGTGGGCAGATGGCGACACCGGACGGACGCGACGTCGCATTCGAGGGACCGGCCGGCATGAAGGCCATGGAGGTTCTGAAAGGATTCGGCGAAGCTGGAATGATCAGCATGAGTGACAACCAGGCATTTCAAGGATTCGGCGCCGGGACGGTCGGTATCTACGCCACCTCCAACAACGTCCTGTCCAAGCTGGAAAATCAAGCCGCTGGAAATTTTGAGATTGCCACCATTGCTTGGCCCTTGACATCGCCGAACGGTCTGTTGCCGGCCGGCGGCCGGACGGGCGTAGTCTTCACAAAGGACCCAGATCGTCAGGCCGCTGCCTGGCAGTTCCTCCAGTTTATGACGAGCCCGGAGATTCAGACTCTGGTGGTGAAAGCGACCGGCGCCATCCCGCTCGACCCTGATGCGGTTCGGGACGACAAGTATCTGGGCGGTTTTTACAGAGAACACAAAAACCATTCCGGGGGCCTGGCTCGAGCCAAGCAACTCACGGGATGGTACAGCTATCCCGGTGAAAACGCAGTGAAGATCAACGAGCTCATGATCGAACGGCTTGGTCAGGTGGCGACCTTGAAAGCGTCTCCGGATGCCATGTTGAAGTCGATGTCTCAAGAGATCAGGGTGCTTCTTCCCAAGGCGTAAATCGGCGCCACTCACCAAGTGGGGCCGTGGCTTGAAGCTTGTTTCGGCGCCGCCCTTACTCAACGACCTATCGGTGGTCGGCGTCTGCAAATCACCGATAGGATTTGGAGCTTCGACATGGAGGTTTATCGTCTTCCAGGCAAGGCATTGGGCCGTTCTGCCGGATCGGCCTTCGGTTCTTTCGTTTTCATGGCGACGGTGGCACACGACCGAAAGGCTGACCTGCCTTTTCAAGCTACAGATATGCTCTCTCGCCTTGAGGAGCAGCTTCCGCACTCGGCAGCGCAAAGAGCTGCATTCTTTTCCGCGACTGTCTATCTGGCAGACATGTCTCGAAAGGACGAGTTCGACGAGATATGGATTGAGTGAGTGAGCGATGACAATAGCAACTGGCCGCAGCGTGAATGCGTCGGTGCGGTATTGGCGGGACAAACGGCTGTTGAAATCTCGATCGTTTTGATGCGTCGCAATTAGACTTCGCATTGACCGCCGCGAAGCGCACCTTTCGATCGATGCAGCACGGAGGTCTGCTGCGTTCTGGCGTCGCCTATTTCTACGGCAGCACGACGCGCAGCGGACTTCGTTTCATATCGACCCTTGGGCCTCCTGCCTTGGTTCATGAGCGAGGCATGCTCCTCACACCAGACGACAAGCCTCGTGCCGCTTTCGTGAATTACAACGTAGAAGCCGCGCAACAAACGCGGCAGTTTTGAGATTAGCCAATGCCTCATGTAGCTGTGATTGGAGCTGGCGTCGTTGGCATGATGTCTGCGTACTCGCTTTTTCAGTCCGGATATCGCGTCACCTTGGTTGATCCTGCTGAGCCGGGCAGCGCGCGAGCATCGAGTTTTGGGAATGGTGGATGGCTCAGCCCAAGTCTGGTGCTGCCAGGCGCCATGCCGGGACTATGGAAAAAGGTGCCGAAGTTCCTCCTCGACCCGAAAGGTCCTTTGACGATCGACAAGCGACGCCTTCCGAAACTTGCGCCATGGCTGCTGCGGTTTCTCTGGAATGGCGCGACGGAAAGTCGTGTTCGTCCCACTGCGGCGGCGCTGAGCTCCATGGTCGGAAGCTGTCCCAGTCTTCATATCGAGATCGCCAAGACAATCGGAGCCCCACATCTCGTGGAAGAGAGCGGATTGCTGTTCCTGTACCGTAATCGAGAAGCCTACCAGCGGGAAGTTCTGCCGTGGGCTCTTCGACGCGAATTGGGCGCGACGTGGACCGAACACGAGGAACAAGAGTTGCGGATAACTGAACCCTGTACGCCGGAAGGATATCGGTTCGGAGTCCTGGTGGCGGGCGGACATGCCTTTGATCCGGGCCTGTTCGTTGCCGAAGTTGCTAAATACCTGTTTGCCAACGGGGTTCGTTATCACCGGGCGACCGCACTCGATTTTATCTTCGATCGCGATCGACTGAATGCGGTGAAAACGGACCATGGTCAGATCGAATGTGACAAGGCAGTGATCTCAGCCGGGGCGTGGTCTTCGAAACTTGCCGAATTGGTAGGTGACCGGATACCGCTCGAAGCGGAGCGGGGCCATCATATCATCATCCCCGGAAACGGACCCGAACTTCAGCACCCGCTACTTCTAACGGATCGCAAGATAACGGTAAGAAAGGTCGGCGCAGGCACGAAAATCACGGGCCAGGTCGACTTTTCGGGCCTTGAGGCGCCAGCGAACCCCTTGCGCTTTTCAGTCCTGCGTGAACTCGTCGTCGACGCTTTTCCAATGCTGGGAGAAGGGCCGGAGCGAAAGATATCGACCTGGATGGGACGGCGACCGTCATTGCCGGACAGCAAGCCAGCTATTGGCCACAGTCGCCGTTCGACCGACGTCGTTCATGCTTTCGGCCACGGCCACACGGGATTCGCAGCCGCACCGGAAACAGCGCGGCTCGTTACGCGCCTGATCGAAGAAAAGAAACCTCTGGGAAAGGAGTCGCCTTTCTCGCCGCAACGATTCTCCTGGCGCGAGACCGTCGCCGCAAAACAGGTGGATGTGTCTTTCACATTGCTGCGATGACGGCAATCTCGACAAGCGAATTGCCCTGAAGGACCGATTGAACGCAGGAGCGCGCCGGGCGCCGACCGGGCACGAGCCACTCGTTCCAAACCGAATTCATCTCGGCGACGTCACGGATGAGCTCGGGCATCCAGATCGTTGCCGAAAGCAGGCGCGATTTGTCAGTCCCGACTTCGGTTAGGCGGCGGTCGATTTCCTCCAGGGCGTCCTTGGTCTGATCTGCCACAGATGCGCTTTTGTTTGGGGACTTCACTCCCGAAACGTAGACGACGCTGTTGTAGATTACGGCGTCCGAGCGGTGGAGAAACTTGCAGCTATCGAAGTAGAGCGGGTCCTGTCGTTCATTTTGCATGTTGTTCTCTCGTCTTGGGGAGGTCGGCCCAGCGTCTATCCACCGACACAGCATGACCGCTAGGAGCCGTTGAAGACGAGTAGATGACAATTATCGATAAAAGCGATCGTTTGGTTCGAATTTTGCGACTGATTTGCTGGGAAAACAATCCGCAGATAGCCAACTGATATCTCAAAATGCGATATAATTCATGTATTTGAAATAGGGGGAATTACGCTGGTGCTTAGGTGTGACTGAGGCCAACCAAATCGCGCCGTGGAACCAGCGCCAGCCATACAATGCGAGAGGGCCTATGACCTTTTCATCTGCAAAATTTCTTATCGTTAGCTTTGATGGCCTGCGTCCCGACCTGATTGACAAGACTCAGACACCCAATCTGATGCGCTTGAAAAAAGTCGGAACGACGCTCGCCGCGCAGCGGACCGTCTACCCGAGCGAAACGCGCGTAGCGTTCCCTAGCCTAGTCACGGGCGCCACTTCGAACCGGCATGGAATGGTCGGTAACAAGTATGTCGACCGAGGTACGAGCCCTCATCGTTACGTCGATACGGCAGACGCCATTCTTCTCGATCGCCTGAACAGAGAAAGTGGCGGTTTGCTTATGAGTGCACCAACACTTGGCGAACTTCTCGGACGTGCCGGAAAAAGCATGGTAGTTCTTGCCACCAACACTCCGGGCACGACGCGTTTTTTCCATCACAAAGCCGAGGATTTCGGCCACATCCGCATTTCAGGCCATTTCCCTGAGGCATGCACGCCGGACGCTGTTTTCTCCGACATCGTCGGACGCTTTGGACCGCTGCCGCCTGTCCCGCCGCAGGGCGAGCCAGATATCGAAGCGCAGACGCTGATCACATCAATCTTTCTTGACTACGTCTGGCCGAAACACGCTCCCGACATCACGGTTCTCTCCTACGGTGAGCCGGACACTGCCTCGCATTTCAATGGAACTGGTGGCGCGAACACCCGTATGGCAATCGCACATTGCGACAGGGAGTTCGGACGCGTTCTCGACTGGTGGGAAGCCGAGGAAAAGGCGGATGGCGTCCAGATCGTTGTAGTCTCAGATCACGGCCACATCACGGCTCATACACGCGTATCTGTTTGTGACAGCCTCACGGAAGCGGGATTTGCAACGTCAATCACGCCGGGTAGCGGAGTTGGCGTCGTCGTCGTACCAGGGCAGGTGGGCGCACTATATCTCGCGGATCGTTCGATTGCGCAGCTCGATCGCGTTGTCGAGGCACTGATCGAACAGCCTTGGCTAGGCCCTGTTTTCACATCGGCGAAGAACGAGGTTGAGGGCATAGCGTCTGGTAGCTTTGCCAGCAATCTCGTCTTCGCTGATCATGTACGAGCGCCCGACATCTATTTCTGCTTTCGGGCTGACGATCGCATGGACGAGTTCGGGCTGATAGGTGGCACTTTCTATGATAACAACCGCCGAGCCGGCCTCGGCGTGCACGGTGGGCTCCATCCTAAAGAACTTGAATCGGTTGGAATCGTAGCAGGAACGGCGTTCTTGGGTCACGGATGCATCTCCACCGTTCCAACAGGGATTTGCGACATCGCGCCAACGTTGCTTTCGATTCTAGGCATGCATGTACCCGGAAGCATGACGGGCCGCGTGCTCTCAGAGGTCTTGCGCGAGGGCACCGCCGACATCGCGGCTCGCACGCCTGCCGTCAGCAGGCCTGAAATCTTTGGGACCGGTCTCAACGGCTATTCTCAGCAGCTGAGACGCGTGAGCGTCGGCCAAACCGTTTATCTGGATGGAGGCTGGGTGTCGGCGGCGAACTAACGGGCGGCCGTACGTTATCGTTCCCACGAAGGCCGCCGCTACTATTCAACTACCGTCCGAAAATTTCTGGAACGGTCATACATCCTTCTGCAAGCCTCGGAGAAATGACGCCGGATGCTGGACGCCGACGGTAACATGGTTGGATTCGTCATGCTTCCCGACTTTCCAGACGTTGCATCGCTCGACAAACACTTGGCGGGCAAACTCTACCAGCGGGGCGGATTGTCGGAGAGATCGAAATGGGTTTCGTCGATAGTGGAACCTCATGTCAGCAGCATCGAATTCGGGCTGCTGACGGGCCGCATCTGTAGAGTCCGCAGTGAATGTACAAAGGCGACCCGTTGCCTGCGTAAACGGGTCGCCTCAGGAGAACTCTCTACGCAAGCCGCGATGCGTTGCTATGCGAAAGCGTTAGATCTCATGTGGTGGTCGGAAGCCCCCGAATTCGCGCTCGACAAGCGTGGCGAAGCCTATGGTCGTCCGATCTTCGAGATAAGGGCCCATGATCTGCATTCCGATCGGCAGACCGCCGCTCTCAGCAATTGGCATTGTCGTTGAAGGCAATCCGATCATATTGGCGATACTTGCCCAGGCATGCAGATCGCAGCGATATTGCCTCGGCTCGCCGTTGATATCGATCTTACGAGAAGGCATCGGCGAATGGTCGTGCTTGAAGGCCTGTACCGGCGACGGCGGGCACAATACCACGTCTACGTGCTGGAACAGCGACCTCCATTGGGCTCTAAGTTCATCTCGATGCTGTGAGAGGGCCACCCAGTCCGCGTGCGTCATGAGATATCCACGCAACATGCAGGCGACTAGGCTTTGATCCTCAGGGGACAATTGCACCCCCCGTTGCTCAACTTCGGCACGCTCTTCCGCCAGAAGCTTGCCGCTCCGCTTGGCAAAGCTGAACTTTTCAAACACCTGCGATGTAAAAGCCAGATCGGGGAGTTTTGGATGGTTGCGCATCACGGCACAGCCGGCCCCCGAAAGGCGTTCGGCCATTTCATTCAGTGCTGTGCGGATGCCGTCGGCAGTAGGACATAGTGGGTGCTCGTCGATCACGAGGACACGAAAGTCTGCAAGCTTGCTGTGACGTGTCGGCGGCAATGAAAGTGTGTAACCAACGCCGTCCGAGGTCTCGTCTGGTCCGGCAATGACTGACAACGCCAGTTCCAGATCCATGGCGCTTCGTGCCATCGGGCCGATCGTAGCTCCCTCGTCGCGTCTGGGCACGATGGGGGCCTCTGGAAGGCTCAGGCCCCGAAGAGGCACGAGATCGAGTGAAGCCTTGTGCGAGAAGATACCACAAAAATGCGCCGGCGTTCTTAGAGAACCGCCGCCATCCCATCCGAGATCAAGCGGAACGTAGCCGGCTGCGATCGCCGCGGCACCGCCACCGGACGACCCGCCCGGCGTATGCGCGAGATTCCAAGGATTGTTTGTTGTTCCGTAGACGTCGTTAAAGCTTTGCCAGTCCCCGTTCTGGTCCGGCACGTTACTCTTTCCGACAATGACCGCGCCAGCGTTCTTCAGCCGCTGCACTGCAAGCGCGTCGACATCTGAAAGCCAGCCCTGATATTTTGGCATTCCCCAAGTCGTCTGGAGACCAACCACGTGGAAATGCTCCTTTACGGTGATCGGAAGGCCTAGCAAAGGCGCGCGCTCGCCGCGCTCAAGCTTAGCATCAGCCTCGCGTGCGGTCTCACGGGCCCGCTCGAAATCGTGAACCACGACTGCATTGATTGCCGGATCAGCCGCCTCGATCCGAGCAATGGCGTTATCAACCAGTTCCAGGGAGGCAACTTCGCGCGACGCCAGTGCTTCGACAAGCTCCGTCGCAGTTCGAAAGTCGGGCAAAGGGCAATTTGCTGCCTTAGTGCTCGCCTGGTCGGCTGCCGTCGTCGAACGGGTCATGGTCGTCTTCCTTGAATCTGATGCATGCCTAAGACCGCCTAGATGGAATCTTTCGGAGCGCGCTACGCCGTGTTTTTGCTGCCGCTAGAATCTTGCGCTGTCGGAACCTTCCGATCAGCTGCAGCGATAGGTCACATTTGTGACACTTAAATTAATAATATCGAATAATTAGATGGATTCAGGCGTTTTCTCGACAGTTCCGCTACGGTCTAGTTTTGCCTTTACGCACTGTATCGAGCAGTTCAGTATTGCTAACGCGCTGTCTCAACTTTCGTTGTTCCGCTGGACGGTCGCTGGTATTGATAACAGGGCGGTCGGTGCGCCAACGACCTTGCCTTCTCTCGTTGATTAAACTGTCGAGGATTTGGTTGCTAGCAATTGCGGTGACTTAAACTGCGATCATTACCGGCGAGCCGGTTAAAAAGCAGCTTACCTCCCATTGATCTCGGCTATGCGACTCGAGCTCGTCTGAGGCGAGCGCGAGACTGTTGAAACTTTCGCCAGATCGACGGCCAAGCCACGCGCACGCACCGGTTGGCTTAGACTAGAATGAGATGCCTGCGCATCCATCCATATAACAATATTATCCATCGCATAATGCGATCCATGTCATCGCGCTGTCAAATGACGTGTTTAGGTCGACTAAACGAGCAGCAAAAAGCGGCGGATCTCCCCGCGACTTCGTCTCGTCATCACAGTCAAAAACGCCATTCGAAAAGAACTAGGCCTCTCCACGAAAGCGGCTTTATCGGCAAAAGGAAGACGTTAATGACAAAGATCGTTGAGACGAGCCGTACTCATCCGCCGCTGGTGCCTACGGTCTTCGATCCGGAATACCGGACAGCGTTGGAAGGTGTGCTGACCCGCTACACGCCGAGCGAAATGGTCGGTGCACACCGCTGGATGGGTCAGCGAAGCGGACCGGGAGGCCGGCGCGGCTTTCACCGGGCGACGGCTGGGCGGCAAGCCGGAGGTCGACCGTGTCATCGTCACCAACGGGACGCAGAGTGCCTTCAACATGCTGCTCGGTGGTCTCTTGGGACATGGCGATGTCCTGGCGGTCGAAAATCTCACCTACCCGCCGATCCTCGTTCTGGCTCAGCGCTTCGGCTTCATCCGAAAGGTGTCAAGATGGACGTAGAAGGCATCATCCCGGAGGCTCTTGAGGAGCTCTGCCGCGTTGATCGGCCGAAAGCCCTCTATCTCCTGTCGACCCTTCAGAACCCAACGACGGCGACCATGGCCGCCAGGCTGTAGTCGAGGTTGCCCGCAAATACGAACTGCAGATCATCGAGGACCATATTTACAGCCTCCTTCCGGAGAACCTTCCCCCACCAATATCCGCGCTTGCGCCAGAACGCTCCTGGTACCTGCTCGGTGTCGCCAAGACGATCGCCGCAGGGATGAAGATCGCCTATGTGGTCGCACCAACGGCGGCGTCGGCGGGGGCCCAGTTCTGGCCCGGTGTCCGCGCTACATTCTGGATGGCAGCGCCGGTCAGCGCAGCTGTTTCCACGCAGCTAATAGAGACAGGTGGCGCGGGACGCATCATTGAGGCGGTCCGGCAGGAAATGGCGGCCCGCCACCGGATCGTCCGGCCGATGCTTTCGAACGCGGATTTCGAGACGAAGGACGGCGCGCTGCACGTCTGGATTCGTTTGCCTCAATCTTGCTCGGCTGCTGGCTTGGCCTCTCGCATCCGCGAACGCGGTGTCAAATATCGGAACCGGCGACCCCTATGCTTTGCCGGATGAGGTCGCAAGCGATCCGCTTAGGTGTCGGTCATGCAAAGTCCCATCCGGAACTCGAGGAGGCCATGCGGATTATTGCCGATTGCCATGAAGCCGACGTCGGGCGTGAACGTTAGCGGGTGGGATCGGACCATGAGCACTGGCAAGAACACGGCCACACGCATCTGGACTGATGTGGATATCGAAGCAGAAGGCGTGTCACACGGCTATTTGCGCGTACCGTTCTCCACCAATGACTCCGCTTACGGACGGATACCTATACCGATTTCGGTGATCAGGAACGGTGAGGGACCAAGCGTCCTACTCATGGCCGGCAATCATGGCGACGAGTACGAGGGTCAAGTCATGCTGATGAAGCTGCTGCGCAGCTTCTCACCGGATCGCATCCAGGGCCGGTTGATCATTCTGCCGGGGGTCAATGCGCCGGCGGTCAGCGCCGGCCACCGTGTTTCGCCGGTCGACGGCGGCAATATGAACCGGCTTTTCCCTGGGACCCGAACGGGACGCCAACCCAGATGATCGCTCATTACATCGATAGCGTTCTCCAACCGAAGGTACGCTACTGCTTCGATTTCCATTCCGGCGGCTACTCGTCCGAATATATTCCGGCCGCCCATCTGGTTGCGCCTGACGAACCGAACCTGAGGGACGAGGCGATCGGATTCCTGAAGACCTTTGCAATGCCTGCCAGCATTCTGATCGAGGGGTTGATGGGCGGCGACCTGCGGCTTCTCGGCTCCTGTCGACGGCTTGGTGTCGGGCAACATGTCGACGGAACTCGGCGGCGCGGGTACCTTTTCGTCGATGCATTCCGGGCAGCGGAGTCCGGGCTCCCGCGGCTTTTGCGACATGTCGGCGTACTGAAATCCGATGGTCGGGAAGAGCCCCCATCAAAGACGGTCTTCTACAGTCGGCACCCGGTCAAGGATTTCGTCTATTCGACCGCCACCGGCGTCTTCGAGGCCTATGTCAAGATCGGCGATGTGGTTGCAGATGGCGATTCAGCGGGTGCGGTGCATTTCACGGAAACGCCTTGGCGGGAGCCGGAGATCATCACCGTCAGGAAGGGCGGCACGATCCTGAAACGGCGCGCGCCTGCCCGCACGAAGATCGGCGACTGCCTGTTCGGGCTCGGCACGCTGCCGCCCGCTATGTCATAGTCGAGGCCGTTGTCGCGTGAGAGTTTCTCCCGGATTGCCTCGCGTAGCGGCTTGACGCCAGCGACCGCCGTATAGCGCGTCTTTCCCTCAATGATGGCGGCGACGCCGGCTTTCTGGACAGCCTCGGGCGTATCGAAATCCGGTTCACCCTGGCTTAGCGTGACGATATCGACACCTTGTTCGCGCAAGGCGGTCGCCTTGTCAGTCATCGCTTTTGTTTGGGAGGGACGGACGGCCTGCAGTCTTTTGGCGAGCAAGGGCAATGGACTTTCCTCAAGGCAGGGGAAGTTTGTGCCAGAGGTATATGAGGCGTCCGTCGCTCGCCAGTTTTGGCATCGGGGAAAGCGGCCAAAATGATCGCGTTCTGCGATGCATTATTGGGGCCAGCACCTATCTCCCGGTGCTCTCCTCCTCGGTCTTTTTCCGGCAGAGCTTTATAAGCCAACGGCAGAAGGCGCGGGCGAGATCCGTATTGTTGCTGCGATCGACAGCATAGGCCCGGTATTGCATGCCACTTGGTGCGCGTGAGCCGGGAAACACTTCCAGGAGGCGTTGCCTGATCAGGTCCGCGACGATGATATGCGGCGTCACTAGCAAGGTCTGGCCGGTCGTGACTGCTGGCAAGGCCAGATAATGATGGTCGTAGCGTTCCCCCGAGATGATGTCCGACGTCTTCAAATCCATGCTGCGAAGCCAGGTCGGCAGGATGTCCGGCCGCGAGGTGACGGTAATCACCGGTGTGGTGCGCAGCGCCTCTAAGCCGCGGCCGGCGATGCAGTCTGGCGCACCAACGCAAACGAGCTGCTCGTCGTAGAAATCCCAGCGATCTCCTGGTTCGGTGAGTGTCAGGTCCCGGGCCAGAAGCACGTCGAAGCTGTCAGTTGAGGCGGGAGCCGACAGGGTGCTGATGACATCGACCGTGACGCCGCCCATTTCATTCGAAAATTCGCGCAGATTGGGGATGAGTAGCGTATAGGCGAAGGTCGAGAGCGATGTCCTCACGACAAGCCGGTTTGCGTCTTTCCCGTGATCTCGGCGCATTCGCTTTGCAGTAAAGAAAATCGTGTCGAGAGGCTCGGCAACGGCATCGGCGAAAAGTCGCCCGAAATCTGTCAACTGACTCTGGCGTCCGTACCGTTCGAGCAGCTTGGCGCCGAGATACTCTTCCAATATCGCGAGGTGGCGGCTCACCGAACTCTGGGTGATGCCAAGGGTTTTCGAGGCACGGGTGACGCTGTTGTCTCGTGCAACCTGAATGAATGCACGAACAGCATTGAGCGAAAGATCCTTATCCTCGGTCAAGTCTCACCTCTTGCGAGCGTGGCATCCATCCGGATTCGCCAGTTTCCTATCGCAATATTCGATTTATGGACGCGAATGGCCTCCAGGGAGCAGGCGCGGATCCTTGTGGAGAGCTACGAGGCTGGCGAGACGGTTTGCGCTGTAGCCCGCCGATATGCGCTTTCCCCGTAGCAACTGCTAGCCTGGCAGCCTTGATGCGCGTCAGCCCTCGGCAGAGGCGACGGCATCAGAATCCCTGAGAGTTCTCATGTTTTGCAAGTTTGCAATTGAACATCGCTTTCTCCTTGGAGCATCGTTGCTGCAGGCGTCATTAGAGATTTGGCCGGCTATGATGACTCGTGGTAGTTGGTCGCCTCAGGATGACGTTTTGGATCGAGTGATAACCCGCCTGCATTGAACTATGGTAATCTACTCTCCCTCCCGACGCGGAAACGGGATCTCGCGCCACCCTAAGCTTCTGAAGGCTTGACGCGTACTGCGCGCCACGAGGCTCGTCCAAATTGCGAGCACAGCGATGGTCCGCAATGTTCGTCGGAAGCAGCGCCGACGGTCAGTTCTCCGGCGAGAGCGCCCTCGTTCGGGGTTCCTTGGAAAGTGTAGTAGATTCTTAGAGGTTGCCCTGCGTGGCAGGAATTCAGAACGATGCCCTTCGATGACGTTTCTCCGCGGATGATTCCGCTCAAGCATCGAGATTTATGTGTGCCACGAACCTCGCTTCCCGTTTGGCTGAGATAAAATACATCTTCCCTGTGTTGGCCTAAAAACTCGATTGAAACCTTCCAAGAGCCGGAAACTTCCAATTCAAATGACTCTGCAGTCGTCACCGCAGCTTCGCTTGGTGGCGATTCGGCCCCAAAAATCTCCCGAAGGCAAAGCACCACACGATCGATGTCTTCGACGCCGAGCATGTTAAAGGGATTGATTTCAATGGCCTCCCCCTTCGACCAAAAATCCTGAAGTCGAACTCGTTGCATTTCAAAAGCCATGCGTCGAACATTGTCGGCTGTGTAGTGGTGTCGAGATGCCCAAGTTATTCGCAGTCTCGGTGCCAGGGAAAACGGCTCCGCGTTCAGTATTTGGGTCTCCAAGCCGAGAGTTGCCGCTTCTTTTTCGATTACCGCCAATGTCTTATGCCATTTGGCTTGATCGTCGTTCTCCGACCTTGTCAGCAACCAGGCCTCAAGAGCTGCGAGGGCTCCGATGATTTCCTCTTTTCCCACCTTCATCGTCCGACCAAACGACTGGTGCGGGGATCCGTTCAGCCATGCGGCCCGACAGAGATCTTCGCGGCCCAGGAGAAATCCTGTCGAGTGCGGCCCGCGAAGGAATTTTCCTCCTGAATAGATAACTAGATCCGCACCGCGTTGTAGCCAAGGATCCGACCTCTGAGGGGACAGGCCGGCAGCGTCCACGACAATTGGAACATGCTCGGCGATCTTGCGCACGTCTTCCAGCGTGGGTCCAACATTTTGAAGGAGAGCTCGTCCCAACATGCAAATCATTTGGGGTTGAATATCAAGCGAGCGCGCAAGTTCCTTGAGACCGCGGAAACTCCTGACCTCCGCCCCGACCACGGTCATTACATGATCATAATCGAAGCGATGTTCTTCAGGAATCAAGACGCTATGGGAAGGCCCCGCAAGATGTGGCAGCTGAAGCATCCGCTCGGGATCGTTGCCTGCCAGACATGCTGCTGTTGCAAGCGCTAATGCTGCGGCGCTTCCGGCGGTCACGATACCCCATTGGGCATCTGTCAGCCTCGCTAGCCGGCGTCCCACCCCCTCCGCCAATTCATCGAAGTCGACAAAGGCTTCTGCTGCTGCAGCCATCGCATTGACAACGACGGCACTTGGCTGGCTGCCTCCATAGTTCGTCTGGGTGCCGACACAATTAACGATAGGTTCTACGTTGAGCGCTCGATAGATCCAGCCACGCGGCTGCACCTCCGGCTCTGAAGTCAAAAAGCGTTCGCTGCTCAACCGTTTCATTATGGGAGCACTCCGCTATCGGTGAACAGCTGCTCCGCTGCTGAAGCGGACAGTTCATCCGCGGTGTTGAACAAACAGTCACCGATTTTTGTACGCGCCGGCACGCGTCGGCAAAGTACATATCCGCTTCTTTGGAAGTGGACGACGTGAGGTTCTCGCCACGGTGCTTCCGTACAATGAAGCACGCCGGCTACTTGCCCTGCTTGCACTCGCTCTCCCAATCCAACGTGCGGTTCGAACACACCAGCTGCCGGGGAGTAAACGTAATCCCGCGTCGGATGTCGTAAAAGCAGTCGCACTTTCTGAGTTTTCGCGCACTCTTGATCGCGAGAAAGGGCACCCACATGTCCGAGGAGACGCAGTAGGCCAACTTCAGCCGCTCGCAACGCCTGTAGGTCTACAGTACCTGACCCACCAAGTTCCGTTGATAGGTACGGTATCCCTCCAGCTCGCTCGCAGGCCCCGCTGAGACTTTGATCGCCGCTGGCTTGTACGTCTGTAATAAATCCGACAGGAAGTCCGAACTGATACGCGAGGGACAGCACGTATTGCAACTTATGTTCTTCCTGCGGTCGGACAATGACCGTTGAAGGCAAATACTCCAAGGATGAGCCGCCGGAATGGAAATCACAGACCAAGTCAGTTCCGGGCAAAAGGCTAGTCTCGATAAAATGTGCAATCGCCCATGTCGGCGTTCCATCTGGCTTTCCCGGGAAACAACGATTCAAGTTGCCCTCGTCAAGGGGGGAAACCCTTCGACCTGCTTCAACCGCTGGGGCATTGGCTGCTGGCAAGATGACTATCGTTCCGCGAACATCGGAGTGTTGAACTCGACGGAGGAAATTCATGAGCACGATCTGGCCTTCCCACTCGTCACCGTGATTGCCGGCGGTCAGCAGGACGCGAGGACCACTTTTGTTCCTTACGACGGCTACAGGTATAGGGATCCAGCCATAGGCCGATTCGTGCGACGATATTGGCAGCCGGAAATAGCCACATTGCTTTCCATCCGCGGTGAAGTCGATGTCGGTCCAAATCTTCGAGGCTTTTGGCTCCGACAGCGCGCCTTCAGGCGGCAGATTTTCGGCGTTGGTCATAAGATTCGCCTCCTCCTGACTGCGAAGGTGATTTCAGTCCTGTACAAAGCTCGGCTCGCCCGTCGTCTGAAACCAGGGCGAGGGATTCTCGCAAGGCATCGATGACTGCCTTTTCATCATCGTAAGCAACGACGGCGGATTTCAGTTGCAGCGTCGTGGCAGCGACTGCAAATTCATCGATGCTGAGTGTTCGACCGCAGAAACACTGGCACTGCTGATCGCGATGGCGAGCGATTTCTTCATAAGGTACCCATGCGGCTTGTTCGACGTCGACGATCTCGCGTGCATACTCAAAGTCATCGACTAACTCAGTGAATGTGACGTTAGTCAGCAAGTCAGCAATGGTCACGTCATCAATGCTGACGTCATTGCCGTGTACCGTTTTCATGTTCCAAAGCCCCCAGGCTTGATAAAATGCGCGATCAACATTGCTTGGATGCCTTCGACCCATTCGCCAAGGACGACGATGTCGGCCTCCCCTCTGGCCAAGACGCCGTGAAAGCTGACCAGCGCCCTGCCTCCACCTTCATCCATTTGGTCCTCATTCCTTTGTGTTAGCGGACCCCAGTCGCGGTCATTGAGAGCGCTAACGATCCAACGATTGCCGCTGCTGACGCGATTGGTATGGCCACCCCACGAATGGCGGGAACCCTGATGGCCGTCGTTACGTGGAGAATCGCGAGCACGATAAATGCCACCGCAATTACCGTTCCAAAGGAAATGCCAGGAAAAAGCGGGCGCGCGAGCAGAAGAAGCGCGAGGAGGGGCGTGTCATACGAAACAGGCAGCCCTGTAAATCGAGCGTCGGCGGTAAGTCCGACGTTCTCGAAATAGCTTAACCTAATGGCACCTGCCAGAATCAGAGTGAGACTGGCGATAAGAGACAGAATGGTGCCCTGGCCAAGGAGGATTACGACCACCGCGGGGAACACAACGCCATGAATGAAGTCGGCGAACCCGTCGAAGCTCTTTCCGAAGTCCGCCACGCCCGGGCGGCGGAAATGGCTCGTCTTGCGCGCAACGTGCCCGTCCCAATGGTCCAGAAACCAGGTCCAGAGCATGGCTGCGACACCGAGCTCGATCCTTCCGTTGAGGGCGAGGTACAGCCCCACGACCGCGAACAAGTAGGCGAGCGCCGTAATGGCATTCGCGTAATCACGCAGATAGCCGATCATCTCCTTGCTCCTGCCGCGAGTGGGGCTGAAGATGCACCGGGCAATGCACGTGCCGGCGGCAACGCGAAAATTTCCTCCGCCAGCCGCAGATCAACTTCGCTGTCGATCTCGAACCAGCGGGTGTCGCTGCAGTCAGCCGCAGAAAGCTGCAGCTCGCGCTTTTCCACCAGGAGGGACAGAATCTGTTCGACATAGGCGGTCCGGTGCTCGCTTTCGACTGCACGATGGAGAGCCGGTGCCAGTTGCTTATGCAGGGCCGCCGCAGAGAAATGGGTCAGGTTGATCGTCTTGAAGAGACTCCTTGCCTGCGCCTGGGCCGGCGTCTGGTTCATCACGAAAGTGGACACAGAGTGATCTGCGGCCAATTCGACCGCGGACCCGCTCATCGCTTCGGTGAATACGGCTACCGCCGCCACATTCTTTTTCGTCGCCGAGACGGTCCGAAGCGTTCGTTCCAGCACTTCGCGCTCAAAGAACACGTCGCCTTCGAGGAAGACAGTGTCACCGGCAAGCATTGTGTTCCGCGCAAGCCAGAGCGAATAGGCGCTGCCGGTCCGGTCAAATATCGGATTGTGGACATACTCGATTTCCACCTCCTCGAACCGCCGGCCACACGACTGCTCGATGACCTCCTTGCGGTAGCCCACGACAATGGTTGCTTCACAAATCCCAAGCTCAGAGAGCTGATGCAGCGCGTTGTGCAGCATAGGGGTGCCGTTTACTTCCACCAGAGGCTTCGGAACGGCATCCGTGTACGGGCGCAGCCTCGATCCCATGCCTGCGGCAAGGATGACGGCCCGAGTACGGTTGCGCATATCAAATGTCCTCCGGATAAGACGCTCAGGCAGCCACTTGTCTGGTCTTGAGGCTGTTCAACGTTTCGACGACCTTCTGCAGTCCCTGCTCCAGCTGGCCTGGGGGCACCCCGAATGACAGACGAAGACCATTCGGATCACCAAAAGCGCCGCCGGCGACGGAGCCGACGTCGGTTTCCTCAAGAAGCAACCTGGCAACGTCGTCCGTGGTCCGCACGTACTCCGCCCGCGGCAGCGAAGCGATCAACGTGCTCAGGTCGAGATAGAAGAAAAACGAACCCTGGGCGGGCGGCGCATCGACATCGCGCAGGTCGGACAGAATGTGCAGCCCCATGGTGCGAGCATCCGTCAGCCGCCGGTGCATCTCCCGTTCAAAACGGCCATCACCAACCTGTAGGTGATGCAGAATGGCATGTTGCGCAATCACGTTGGGGTTCGAGGTCGTGTGACTCTGCAGTTTCTTGGCTGCGGAAACGATCTCCGGCGGCGCCGCAAAATAGCCCAGACGCCATCCAGTGATCGCCAACTCCTTGGAGAAGGCATTTACCAGGATTGTCCGCGACCGAACCCTTGGATGGGCCATGACAATGGACTCATGACGTCCGCCGGTGAAGACAAAGCTGGAATAGCATTCGTCGGAAACGATCCAGAGCTGGTAGTTGATTGCGAGGTCGCCAATGGCCTGAAGCGTCGTTCGATCGTAGACAGCGCCTGTGGGATTGTTCGGCGAGTTGATGATGATGGCTTTCGTGCGCGGCGTGACGGCGGCGCGGACTGCGACGATGTCGGGAACGTAAGCTGGCGGCCGGACATCAACGAATACGGGCTTTGCGCCGGCAAGAAGAACTTGGGACGGGAATGTCGGCCAGCACGGGCGAAAGATGATGACCTCGTCGCCTGGGTCAAGCACAGCCAGAGCAGCATCGAGCAATCCTTGTTTCGCACCTGCGGTGATGACGATATCGTCGGTGTTCCAGCCAATGCCGGTTTCGATCGTCAGTTTTTTCGCGACGGCTTCCCGGAGCGGCACCAAACCGATTGAGTCCGTATAGCGGTTGGTGCCGGCATTGATTGCGGCGATCGCTCCATTGCGAACTGACGTAGGCGGCTCGATGATCATCTCGCCGGCCGCCAGATCGATAATCTGACGGCCGGCCGCGGCAGCAATCTTGGCTGCCTCACGGGCGGCGGCAGTGCCCGGACCTGAAAGCAAAGACATCCGTTGCGCAAGCATGTGCGCCTCTCCTGAGCTAATTGCAGAATCTTTGAAATTGGTCCGAGCCGGACGGACATCGCTCTGCTGTGCTGTCCGCTTCGGCAGATACTGTTCTTCCGCCTGAGCCAGTTCGTCGTAGCCGATCAGGCTGAACAGCTCGTCGAGGCCGGCAACCTGGTCCTCGATCCCGGCGATGCTTTCTTCCGACCAGATGCGGCCGCAGATGTCACGCATGCCAGCGATCGCCGCCCGCATCGAATGGTTGGCCCAGATGACGGTCGAAATACCGGCAACACGATAGACCGAAGCTGGCGTTTTGTAGTATTTGGTGGGGACGATGACGACTGGCAGCTTGTTGTTCCATTCCTTGGCGAAGGTCAGGATCTCGTCTGCGACGGCCTCGCGGGAGTGGATGAGGATTGCGTCGGCGCCGGCCTCTGAATAAGCGTCGGCCCGGCATAGCGCCTCATCGAGACTGTTACCGGCGATCAGCGCCTCGATCCGCGCGACGACGACGAAATCCGGTCCCGTAGTGTCTTTCACGGCCTTGAGACGGCCGCAGAATTCATCAATGTCAGCGAGCAGATGCCGATCGCCGACGAAGGAGTTCATTTTCGGGAACCTCTTGTCTTCAAGGCAGATGCCGCTGGCGCCGCGTTGCTCAAGCTTGCGCGCGACCAATCGAGCATTGTTGAAATTTCCGAAGCCGCTGTCACCGTCGACAAGAACAGGGATGTTCGTCGCATCGACCATGCGCTCGACGACGTCGACGACTTGCGTCCAACTCGCTTCGCTGGCGTCGCGAAAACCAAGTGCCGAGGCGATGGAAAGACCAGAGGCCCAGAGCCCTAGAAAGCCGGCACGCTCGGCAATTGCTGCCGAAAGTCCATCATGCGCTTCCATCAAGAATGTCAGGTCGTTAGAAAGAAGGAGCTCGCGGAGGGTCGTCGAAGACGCCGTCACCGGAAAGACTTCCGCCCCGAACGAAATCGCCTTGCTCATTGTATGACCGCCTCCATAAAATCAGGCCCAATGAACTCGGCGAAACGGGACGATTACTCATCGTCGCCCTAACCTCGCTGTAGAAAAGTCCTTTGGCCTACAAATGCGCAATGGTCGTGATATCCGCTGGAAACGGCTCTGTGCCGGAGCGCACCTACAGTTCAAGCAGCAAGAGCCATGCCAGCTAAAAAGCCGTTGTTATTGCAATAGGTTGGCTTTGCGCGGCTGGTTCCGTTTGTTAGCCACGATACAATTCCGTCGGGATCGCGACAGTGGGCAAGCAATATCGCGGTGCGAGGTTGGCAGGTCGCCCCCTAATCGTGATGTCTTTGGCCGTGCCAGGGCGCGTCCCGTCTAATCCGGTTCATATTTTGCAGCCTTGAAGTAGTTTGCGCATTCGACGGGAGTGCATTGGTCGGGACGGAGCCGACGCCTTGATGGTCCGCTGGGCCTTTGGCGCGCAGAGGTGCCTTGAGCTGCGGCCTCGATCAAGTTGAAGTCGCGACTGCAGTGCAGCAGGAACAGGAGAGCCGCCCTGGCATGTTCTGGGCCGATCCGCTCACGTCAGCGTCATGGGTACTGGCGTCAATCAGCGCCGCGTGCTGGAAAATTCGAAGCCGCAGAAGTACTGCCGATAGGGATTTTCGACCCAGCGCTCGACCGTCTCTTCGTCCGGCAGGTTCGTGGACGTGCTTGAGGTAATGCAGATCCACTATGAGGCGGGTCGGCTTGGCCGGTCGACCGATCGGCCGATAAAAGCCGCTAAAGGCCTGCGTTTAATGTGGGAGTAGGTCTTGAACCTCTCGCGTCATCAATGCGAGGGCCGTGTCCGGTTCTTCCTTCAGCGTGACGACTGAGCGCATGTGGTTTATCAGGACGTTGTGGATTTTGCCGCCATTCTGTCCTGGATATGCGTACCAGCTATGAATAATCGGCAACGCATCTACAACCGCTTTCATATTCGGCTTGCTTGCGAAATAATTGCCGAGCATTGAAGGGTCGGTCGCCACGCGACTGTTAGCAACCAGGTAACTCGTCTGCTGACCTATGATCGTTTGCCCTTCTTTCCCTGCGGCGAACTTCAAAAACTCCCAAGCCGCTCTCTGCCGAGCCTGATCCTTCGCAAATACAACGCCAAGGGCACCTCCGGCTGGCAGGTGGGCATTCGGCGATGACAATGGGAACGCGCGAGTAGCGATGGAAAAACGGCCGCCAGCTTGCCTTTCAAAGCCATTCAAAGCACTACTGGAGTCGGCAATTATCCCGAGCTTCCCGGCAGCGAACAGTTGGCGCGCCTGATCGCTGGGCATGTCCAGTTTTCCTTGCCCGGCTTCGCCAAAAGACTTGAGGAGTTGCATCGACTGCAATCCCTCCGGACCACCGAAATCAGCCTTCTTGTCATCGGCGGTCGCCACTCTGCCGCCGTAACTCTCTACCAGTGCGATCCAAAACCAGTCGATCTGATCATAGTTGAAGTACCCGCCGAGAGTGCCGTTTGCGGGATCATTCAACTTACGTGCTAGGTCCAGGATGCCGTCCCATGTCGTCGGCAGGTGCGTAGCATCAATCCCAGCTTTCTTGACCAAATCGAGATTGAAGAAGATGACCGGTGCAGAGACGGAGAGCCCTAGTCCGTAAGTCTTGTCGGCAAGCCGACCAATCGACGCGACTGAAGGCGAAAGCGTGCTCGTACCCGAGGCTGCATCTTCTTTGAGGTATTTCTCCAGCGGAACGGCCATGCCGCGTTCGGCGTAGAGTCGGATTGTGTAGTTCCCTTGAATTGAGGCATCGGCGAGTTGGCCTGTCAGCGAGTCCCGGAGCGTCGCCTCTACCAGGGCTTTGTAATCGCGCTGCATTGCGTCAATCTCGACCTTGATATTGGCGTGTGTCTGCTCGAATGCAGTTGCGATCGACTTGTAGACGTCGGCAATAACTGACGGTGCCGCAGTGACACGAAGGGCGATCTTGTCCTGCGCGGCACCAGGAGACGAAAGGGTGAGTGCCGCAGCCAAAATGACGTTAGCGCAAATAAACCGCCTGGTGAACATTAAACGTGTGCTCCATAACCGTGAATGATGTGGAGGCTGGTAAGAGAGCCGACTGTTGCAGTCTCGCTTGCTTTACCTTTTTCAGCCGAGCGCTGCGGAAAACCACCACCTGAACTAGTATCGTGGCGGATGATCCAAGCGTTTTGTTACAAGTGCGTGACATGTATCGAGTATTGCGATAGGAGGCCGGCGAATCCGGATGGATGCCGCGCCCGCAGGAGGTGAGACTTGACCGAGGAAAAGGATCTTTCATCATTGCTGTTTGGGCATTCGTTCAGGCTGCACGAGACAACAGCGTTGCCCCTGCCTCGAAAACCCTTGGCATCATCTAGAGCTCGGTGAGCCGTCACCTCGCGGTAGTGGAAGAGTATCTCGGCGCCACGCTGGTCGATCGGCGCCGCCGGTGGCGTCACGGTCGACGTCATCAGCACCTTGTAGGCTCCGGCTTCGACCGACAGCTTCGACGTGCTCCTCACCTGAGACCAGATGCTGAGTGAACCAGCGGATCGCTGGGACGTATACGAAGAGCAGCTCGTTTGCGTCGACGCGCCGGACCCGTCGCCGGTCGCGACCTCAAAGCCTTGCCAACGCTCCCTGTCATCGCGGTTACGTCGCGGCTCGATATTCTGCCGACTTGGCTTGCAACATCGGCAAATCTCAGGGTTGCACTCGTCGCCGTAACGACTGAACCGTAGTTGCAAAGATCCGGCAAAGATCCGGCGTTGAGCCGCCGAGCTGAAATGGAGGGCCGGGGATATCTTTGCTCTATCTTCTGCACTTTGCTTCTGCTGCGACCCCAAGCTTACTCTTGTAGTGCGCCCGACATGACATTCGGCCGCCTCCTTGGAGCACTCTGTTTCGGCCATGCGCTGGGGCTTTGAATGCGTCCCAGCGTGGTGACGCGTCTTGCAACTCTGTGCAATCGGGAGAGTTCGCGAGAGAGACCTAGCCATGGAGCCCGAACACTTTATCAGGCATCTTTCCTAATGCGTGTTCCGCCCGTTTCAGACTGTGAGGCTTACATTGTAGTCGGTCAGGAAATCGTTGAGGGTCAGGATATGCTCCACCCAACCGATCTTGTCGGTCGCGCTGAGCAAAGCGCGGGAGCCATCGACGGAGAGCAGTGGTGCCACTGCCGCATTCCGGTCATTCAGGAGCGTGGTGAACCGAGCGCGCACCATTCTGTCGTAGATCGGATCCTGGATAGCTGGATACCCGCTCTTAACGCGCTGGACCACCGACTGCGGCAGCAGGTCCGCGGTCGCGGCCCGCAGCAGACTCTTCTCGCGCTTGTCGAACGTCTTGTGCGACCAGGGGCAGCCGAACACGTATTCAACGAGGCGGTGGTCGCAGTAGGGGACCCGTACCTCGAGACCCAACGCCATGCTCATCCGATCCTTGCGGTCGAGCAGCCTCGGCAGGAAGTGCGTTAGAGAGAGGTAGCAGACCTCTCTCATGCGACGCTCGTGGGGATCGGCCGAGGCCGGCCCGGTCAGGGCGGGTACTTCCGCAAGTGCCCTGCGGTACTGCTCGTCGAGGTAACCGGGAAGGTCGAGTTTCTCGAGCAGGCCGGGATCTAGATACTGCCAGCCGGCATCGACGTCCAACCAGGGAAATGTCTCGGCCTGAACGTGCGCGGGATCGTGGAAGAACCGGTAGCCGCCGAAAACCTCGTCGGCCGACTCCCCGGACAGGACCACCGTCGAGTGTTGCCGGATGGCCCGGAACAGCAGATAGAGCGAGCTGTCTTTGTCGCCCAAAGTGAACGGTAGATCGCGCGCGTGGAGGGTGCTGGCCCGCACGTCAGGGTCCATGACTTCGTCCGCGGACAAGGTGATATCCATGTGGTCCGTAAAGACGAACTTCGCAACCTCCTGCACGTACGGCCCGTCGGGTGTGGTGTGCCTCGGGTGGGCGGTAAAGTTCTCGGTGTAGCCGACGAAGTCGAGGGCGAAGGACCGGATTCGTTCGCCGTTAAAGCGCGCGGCCAGTGCGGTCAAAACGGAGGAGTCCAGCCCGCCCGACAAGAGCGTGCCTAGCGGCACGTCGGCGACGAGCTGCCGCTGGACCGTGTCCTCGAGCAGCTCGCGGACGCGCCGAACTGTGGTAGGCACGTCGTCGGTGTGCCCGCTGTCGGTGAGCTGCCAATAGGTCATCTGCTGGATGCCGTCGCGGGTCACGCGGACGATGTGGCCGGGCCGTACCTCACGCATACCACGGAACACGGAGTTGTACGGGTCGGCGACGCAACAGAGGGTGCGACGAAGCCCGTCGGCGTCCAAGGCCCGTTCCGCGAGACCATTGGCGAGGATCGCCTTTGGCTCCGAGCCGAACAACACTCCATGCTGGGTGGGATAGTAGTAAAGCGGCTTGATGCCGAGCCGGTCGCGTATGAGAAGCAGTTCGCGCTTGGCGGTGTCCCAGAGTGCGTAGGCGAACATCCCGTTGAGTTCGCTCACCGCAGTGCAGGGGTCCCGTCGGCCCCACTCGCGGTGGGCGTGCAGCACCACCTCGGTGTCACTGCTCGTGTCGAACCGATGGCCGAGGGCGACGAGCCGTTGACGCAGCTCGCGATAGTTGTAAGTCTCGCCGCCGTAGACGAGCACCAAGGCGGGTTGGCCGTCCTCCTCGAGCGTCATTGGCTGGCGGCCGCCCTGGATGTCGATGACCGCAAGGCGGCGGTGTCCCAGTGCCGCATTCCCGTCGATCCAAGTCCCCTCGTCGTCCGGACCACGATAGGCCATGGTGGTCGTCATGTCGGCAAGCTCCCTTCGCGCGTCGGGACTTCTTAGGTCACGATCGAAATCAATCCATCCACAGATGCCACACATATTTTCGCTCCTTCCCTAGGTAGCTTGTTGCGCAACTTCGGGGGTTCAGGGGCATCGAAGCCCGGAACACGTGATAGTCTTCAAGGGCGGCACATCGACTCGAGTTGGCTCGACCAATCGGGACGGGTTTCCGACACGCTGCCCTGTGCCGTATCCGACGTCGACGGCGATTATGGGTGTGCAAATGTCGGGCAGAGCGTCGACGAGGTTTTGGACCACCCCGGCCGGATAGCCCGGCCGCGCCGATTGGTAGTAGGCGGCAGGCCTGTATAGATAGCCCAATTGGCGGATGCCTCGTGGGGCCTGCTCGAAATTGGTCCCATGTCTTGAACTCCTTCTACTGGTGGGAAGTGCTAGGATTGGTCTGAGATGCGCTGATTTCCGTTTTTATCAAAGACTGGCGCATAAGATCTCTGACATACAGCGCATGTAACCCGACGCCGGGGATGTCAAAAGCCTTGCCCAAGGCTCGAAACCCATTTCCGAGATAAACCGCTTCAACTGACGTGCGCCCATAGCACCAAACCCTTGTGCCGTTCCTCGCCGTCACTTCCGCCAGGCCGCCTTGCAGAAGTAGTCCGCCAATACCGCGCCTTTGTTGGTTCAGTTCGGTCGCCATGCCGCGCAACCGCCAAGTACGGCCCTCGTCTTTGCTGTCGTCCTTCATTGGTTCGATCAAAAACGAAACCACCGACACAAGCTGGCGGCACCGGAACGCCCCCATGTGAAAAAAGTCGGACGCCGGATGGAACGGGAATTCCCAGCTAGGGATACCGGGACGCAGCACTCTCCTTCTTAGGTTTGTTCCTTCCTCTAGAGGGATGAGCCGTAAGTCGATTTTAGCGCTCGGAGTGTGTGGCGAGCTTGCTTCGAGGTTTTCGCAAGGCATGATGCTGCTCCACGATCTTCTTTCTCTTCGGCTCCTAATTTATTTGTTAAGACGGAATGTATTGCGAAACAATTTTCAGCGCGTGCTCCAGCAATTCCATTGTCTCCGGGTTGCCGATACCAACTCGGATCGCCTCAGGAGGCTCAAAGGTTTGAGATGCATATGAGTTACTGGCTGCGACCTGCACGCCATCGCTCTTAATGGCGTCCGCCAATTCCCGACTGGATGGGCCTTCGGTTAAGGGAAACCATACGTGAAGGCAGCCAGGATCCGTGACATAACGGCAATTGCGAAGGACTTGTTCGAGAAGTCTGTGTCGGCTGCGTAGCTCGTTCTTCACGGCCGTTAGGATCACCTGATCGTCGCCTCGGCGAATGAAACCGGACATCAAGGCAGCGCTCATCGGCGTTGCCATCCAATAGGTCGCACGAACTCCCGGCCAGAACACGCGGGCAGCTTCGTTCGCCGTAGGGGCGACGAGATATGCCAATTTCAGCCCGGCTGCGAAACTTTTCGCAGTCCCCAAGAGATACCAGGATATTTCCGGCACCATTGCCGAGATCGGCGTCAAGGGCACCGGGCTTAGAAGGCTATATACATCATCCTCAATGATCTTGACGCAATAGCGCCTAGCGATCTCCGCGATATGCGCGCGGCGCCCCAAAGACATCGTAATGGTTGTAGGGTTTTGATAGGTCGTCAAAAGATATATAGCGGCGGGGTTTGCTTCCTTGCAAACATCCTCGAACGCATTCGGCTCAACGCCGTCGACATCGATGGGCACGTCAATCACCGGAATTCCGTAGCGCTCGGCAAAAGTTCGTACCGGCGGATAGGTCATTTGTTCTACTACAAGCGCTCGACCTTTAGGGATAATCCCGGGGAGGATCATATGAATGGCCGCTTGTGTACTATGGGTCAAAACAACCCGGCGCGCATCCGGTTGTGTTCCTAGTCGGCGGCCCGTGAAGTCCGCGCCTCTCGACCGATCCTCGTCGGTGCCTATCCAGCGATGTGTTTTTACAAGGCTGGAAGGCGACATTGTCAGAAATAGTTCTTCAAGAACATTCTTGAAGATTTGATCGAAAGTTTGGGGAACAGGAGGGGGATGGTTGAGATTAAGCCGGATCAATCCATTGTCCTCGACACACCTGTCGACCAACAATCCAGATTGAACATCTATCTTATTCATTTTCTAGACCTCCCATCGTCTTCCATGCTCACCAGTTTTCATCATTGCCGCATAGGTGAGTCAGACTCTCTCATGCCAAACAGCAGAGATCGCGATCGCGAGGACTGTTGCGATCGGAATTGCCCGGCCCCGGTATCGCAGGCACCTTAACCGCGCCAGTCACGTGCAGCATGGCGAGGCCTATGAAGGCGATCGCGAAGATGTCGGAAACGACGCAACCGGGAAAACTGGCTGCGCCATCAGCAGGATCGCGAACAACGGACGAGCTGGCGCGGTCCCTGTCCGGAAAGGAGAGAAATTCGATACGCTAACATACCGGTTTCCTATCTGTTGTTGCTAAGTTCAGCCTGCAGAACCCCCGCCGCCAGGGGCTGGACTGCCGTCAAGCCCCTTTGGCGCGAAGATCCTTTTTCGGTGATCAGAAGATCCGCCTCGCTGAATGCGCTCTCTCGGTCGACGAGGATTGGAATTTCCGCCGCGTCCGCCATCCGTTCCATGACCTCGACCACCTGGGTCCAAGAGGCCCGAGGCGGAGGAGATCGAGGGGCCGGACTCCCAAAGCGTCTTGAAGCCAGCCCGCTGCGCGATCGCCGCGGAGAGCGCATCATGAGCTTCCATAAGGAATGTGACGGTCGGTGACGGATGCAAATGAGGTCACGAAGCGTAGATATACCTTCGCTTGCACCCGGATTTCGCAGGCGGCGTTTTTCCGATAGTATGCGCACCTGACGCGGATCTGACATGCTGCTTCCTCCCTTCGTTCCATAATCGTGATTCAACCGGTCAGCTGCTCCCTGTCGCCTTTCTAGGAGGAAGCCTCAAAAGTCGTGCCAACTGGCAGGGAAAACCTCAGAAGAGTGTTCTCCATATTTATCAATGACCTGAATGATGGTGGGAGCAGGAGCCAAGCCGAACAACCGTGTCGCTCACTCGACAAACCCGGCAGTAGTGTCGGTTTCCTGCCGTCTTCCATTGCCTGTTCTACAAGGGATGGATCGTGTTGGCAGCGGCGGGGGTAAAAATCCGCGAGGGAAAGCGGGTCGTCTGTCCGGTCTTCCTTCCGAAGGGCGAGGCGCTGCATTCTGCAGCTCGCTCAGGGAGGTCGAATCCTACTTTCGCCGGGCGGGTCAACGAAATCTATGGGCGGCGACGGTAGTGCTTTGGCTTTCATCTCCTGGTGCAGGATGTAAAGGCCACTGCCGATGAGGACGAGCGACCCGACAAAGGCCCACAGGTCTGGTATATCACCCCAGATAAAAAAACTGAGCGCAACGCCCCATATCATGCCAGTATACTGGAACGGCACCACAATCGATGGCGTCGCCATGCGATAGGCCTGGGCCGACATAAGAGTGCCGACGCCACCAAGGAGCCCGACCAGGACAAGAAGACCGCCGTCCGACCACCCCGGCATGATCCAGACGAAAGGCATTTGAACGCCAGTTGCGGCTATGACAACAACGTTGCCGTAAAAGATCATCGCAACGTTGCTCTCGGTGCGACTGTAAAGGCGGACCAGAACCATCGACAGAGCGTACGCAGCGGTAGCAACAAACGCTATGGCGCCCCCGCCGAAAGCGCCATTGACGCCCGGTCGGATCATGATAAGGACGCCAGCAAAGCCTACAAGCACCGCCAGCCAGCGCTTTAAGCCCACACTCTCGTTCAGAATTGGGACCGACATGGCAGTAATAAACATTGGCGCGGCAAAGCTGATGGCGTACGCGGCGCCCAACGGCATCATCGCCAGGGCCCAGCACGCGCCGAACGTGCCGACTAGGCTGACAAGCCCGCGCAGCAGATGCGCGCCGACCCTGCGGGTCTTCAACGAAAGCAGTCCGGGCGGCCTCAGTAGCATGGCCAACGTCGGAACAAGCCCTAAAACGGCGCGGAAAAATACGATCTGAGCGATCGAATAGTTGGTCGACAACCATTTGATCATGGCGTCCCCCACGCAGAAGATGAACACACCGCCGGCATACATAGCGATGCCTTGCGCTGGCGACTGCGTTGGGGATATCAATCTGGGCACACCGTCCTGCGCCCTCATGGCTCACGCAACCCGCTTGTTTGCCACGGTCGGCCGACCCGACTGCTTCTTGGCCGCCGACACTCTCCTGGACCCCGGCGCCGGACATTTACCGACCGCGGTTCTACGCTGCAGCCCAGTCTTTTCGGAAACAACCGACGTTTCCTTTCGCGACAAGGATCGGAGCCTAGGACCTCGTTTGCCGACGATAGATTGAGCTCAAAAGCGCATTTTTGAAACTGGCGGCGAATCAGGGCAAAGCGCGACTGCTGACAACTTTTGCATCCAAAGATGATCGGGGAGATTCGTGCCTCCGAATTGTATTTCGTCACCATTGTACATCCTTGCTAAAACTCACAGTACGGCCCGCGTGAGCTGACCCTCTCAACTCCTTGCGTCTTGGTGCGCAATTACAATACTTTCGACGGCATCAGCGACTGGCAGCATGCAGAGACGAGCCCGCAAAAGAAGCGACTAGGAAGTGGAGAGACTACGGGGTTCGCTCTGCCGCTTACTCAACGATCAGCTGGCGAGCCGAAAGCAATTGGACCATGCTCGTTGTAAAACATGTCTCTCCAATATTTTCCTGCATCAACAGCGATTCCGTTGCGAGGCGGAAACGAAGATAGGCATCTCGCCGACTTGCGTCTCTCTCGTGCTTTCAATTGCATCAATGTTCGGCGACGATCACCTTCGGGCACTGCTGACGTTGGGTGAATTTGCAACATCGTTCAATTTGATGCAGGGTGTGGTCCCGGTTAGACCGAAATACGGCAGAGCCTGAACTGTTGCATAAACCGACTCCTTGGCGCACGTAATTCCGCAATGTCATAGGTCGCACGCAGCCGGGAACATTCGCCGATCAAGGCATCGAGATTGGTTGTATCGACATGGACTGCCTCAATGAGTGCTCTTCTTGCCACCGGCTATCCCGAGTTGAATGCCGTGCCTCTGTACGAAGCGTAAATCAACGTCAGCCTTTTTGACTCGCCTAATCTCGGACCTTGTCGTGAAGGTATCATCGTCGGCGATTTGCGGTTGTGAAGTTGTGTGAATTTATTCTAAACGGCGGTTAATGCGGCCTGCTGGATCCTGGGCGAAAGCGGTGGCGATGAAGGCTGAGATAACCCCCGGCCGCTCTTGCCGGCATGGCCAAGAACCTTCCTCATGAAGTGACGCGGCACCTCGGCTATCTAGCGCATAGCACTTGGTGACGGCCGCCTTTATGCACCGGAAGGCATCGATGGCGGCATCATCATCGAATCAGCCGTAGCTGTCTTTGGTTGACAAAAGTCCGTCGCATAAAATTGCAGACCGGAATTCAGCCTGGAAGCCGCCATCTGGTTCTGCATGGTGCCTCAACGCCAGAAGCGCCTCGTGTTAACAAAGGCGTCGTGCGCTCCCGCGGCGTCCTCAAGAAGCAGATCGGGGGCGGTGGCGAGATCGTTGAGGCTGCCGAGCTGATCCTGCAGGTCCTTTATCGCCGTGATGAACCGTCGATGGCGTTTGGCTTCCCCCTTGCTCTTGTAAAGCGGCTCGAAGTACTCCGCCGCATAGCGCGAATGGCAATCCGCGAGCAGCAGATTAAGGTTTGCCGCGACATGATCGAATGGGAAGCGTCGCACGATTGCAATCAGTGCGATCCATGTCCCCACAGATTCAGGGATTCTTGCCCCTGACAAGGGGCGTGGGTAATTACGTGGGGCAGGCCTGGTCAGAAGTCACTCACGGTCGCCGCAATCTGACACCCAGATGATTGCCGTTGGTGAATCCTACGCCCTCGGCCTCGAGAGCAGCACGGATCTTCTCCAGCGTTTCAGCGGACACGACCGAAGCACGCTCATTGTCGCTCTCACTGCGTTTTATCGTTGGAATCGAGACGCCAGCCCTGCGGGCAAGCTCCGCTTGTGAGGGACCGATCAACGCCCGGGCCGCCCGCATCTGTGCCGCTGTTACCAATTTCTATTGATCCCTTTAGATCATTTCGTTATGATCCAAAGGTATCAGTGATACGCTTGGGCCCTGTTGGTCCGGGGCGCGGCCAGACACAGTGTTGACGCACTGTGCCTAGCCTGACCAAACCTAAGCTTCTAGGAGCTCGGATCATGGCTTCTCTATTCGGCGGCTTTGGGTCAAGCGCTTTTGTCCTTTTCCGCCGTACCGTCGTCTGACATCGTTCGCGGGTTCGTGCTTCTCTTCGGGATCGGCCCATTGGCCTTCCCTTGATGGGGTCAGAGAATAAGGCGGAACAATCTGATTCGCGTCCTGGCCAGCATGGCATGACCGGTACGCCCATGATCGCGAACTCACCTCATCCATCGTCCCGCGAAGGACGTGCTTCCGCCGGTGGGCGGAACTCCCTACCTCTTCTTCCCGGCCTTCTGTCAAATGGCTGACACCATGGTGTCCCGCGTCCAGCGGAACTCGGTGTTATCCAGCCACATGCGGTGCATGACGATCGCCAAGCGACGTGCGAGCGCGACTGTCGCCTTGCGCAAGCCACTCCGCTTGGCGACGTTCATCGCCCAAGCCTTCAGCCATGACATTTCCTCACGTGCGTCAGCATGACTTGGGCCGCTTCATAGAGCAATGTTCGCATCATGCCATCGCCGCTGAGCGAGATGGATCCAACGCGCTTGCTCTCGCCAGACTCATTGAGCTTCGGTGTCAGCCCCAGGATCGACCCTACTGCCTTGGAGTTTCTGAACCGCTGTGGAATGTCGATCGTTGCGGTATACGCGAGCGCACTATGGAGCCGATACCAGGGACCGTCATCAATCGCCGGCAGGTCGCATCGTTCCTGGCTATCGCCAGCACTTGTCTGTGCAGTTGCGCAAATTCCTCGCGCAGCTCCTACCTGGCGGCCAGCAGTGGCTCCATAATCTGTTCGAGATCGGGCATGCATTCGACGAGCTCACGGATGCGCTCCTCGAACTTCGCCGTTCCCACGGCGCCAATCTTAAGACCGAAGTTGCGTAGAAGACCGCGGATATCGTTCTCTATGGCGATCGCCTTCTCCTGCAAGATCTTGCGGGCCGTCAGCAGCACCCGACGTTCAGCGTCTTGATATGCACCGGGCGGAACAGGTTGACTCGCATCATATGGGCTATGCCGCGCGCATCATTCCGATCCGTCTTGTTCGGCTGCGCCTTCAGGAATGCTTTCACATGACGTGTTTCGATGCAGATGACCGGCAGCCCGGTCCTGGCTAGCCCTTCGAATAACCACTGGGACAAGGGCCCGGCCTCGAGCCCAACCCGCTCAACGTTCCAAGTCGGTTCTGCAGCACCGCAATGAGATCGTCAGGGTGGCTGACCACCTTTACCTCACGACAGATCTTGCCGGATTCATCGACAATGCAAACGGCCGTTTCCTTCACCGAAACATCAAGGCCGATATAGTGTTTCATGCCGCGTTCCTTCCTGATGCTTGTGGCTGTGTCTTGCAGACCACGTTCTATCATCAGCTGAAGCGCAGCACCTCTGCATCACCGTCGAGGATGGGGCACAAGCCGAATACCCCATCTGATTCCGACACTACCACGACTCTGCCTATCGTCACCCGCAGGAGGGTACTTGCGGGAACGGCAATTGCAATGGCGGCGTGTCAGCCAGCAGCGTTTGCCCGCGACGATTTAGAAAAGGACCAATCGACCGATCCCGCCGTTGCGGTGTGGGGCAAATGGCAGGCGGCTTCCGAGCAGACTGAACGGCTGTGCCGTCAGCAGCAGCGCCTGGAGCGGAAGCTTGTCGAAACTGTTGGCTTCGACCATCCAGTTGTCCGATGGCGAGCGCGTGGCCGTTCATTCTCTTGAAGTCCTTCAAGAATTGCTCAGCGTTCGTCCTGCGGACGCGGCGGCCCGCGCTCAGGCTGAAGCCGACATCGCGGCCCATCAAGCGCGCTGGGATGCCGCGATAAGGAGATTGGCTATTCGGCCACGCTGCTCGCGAAGCACGAGGCTGCCGAGCGCGTGAAGGCGTTGCTAAAAGTCTTATCCGAAGCTCCCGCTACGTGCCTTGCAGGTGTGGCTGCTAAGCTTGATGCAGTGCTTAGGGAAGGGGAGGATTCGCAACACAGTGGTGAGTTTCCCTGGCCACAAATCCGCTCGGCCCGCGATGATATAGGTCGGATTAGCGGGCAGACAGAGTCGAGCTAAAGCTTCGCTGCGTTACGAACCGCGGTCCCGATCGTTCGGTGGTTTGGTGAGTTTCGCGGGGCTGTACAGCGCGAACTCTCTATCCGGATAGCTACAGATGCAGCGCACAAGGCCTCGGCAGACCCGAACATCCCCGCCTCTTCCACACGTCGGCCAAGCCTAGAGTCGGGAGCAGCCCTCACTCTGCCGATCAGCATGTCGGCAGGCAGATTGCCACAGTCCGCCTCCAGTCGGACATATCGCAGGCCGAGCTAGCCCGATCCATAGGCATCAGTTTTCAACAGCTTCAGAAATACGAGAACGCGAAGAACCGCGTGAGGGCGTCCACGCGTCGTCGACGAGCCGGAAAACCAATCTCGCACCGTTCTATTTTTCCCGCATCGTGCGGCGGATCGAGGACCTGACTAAGGGAGGTCGAGCCCAAGCGTAGTTTCGAGCCATTCCGCGAGCATTCTCGCCTGGGTTGATTCAGGTCAGCATTCCGCCTCAACCCCGCCGATCGGACAGCCCGGGTCGGCGTGATTTTCTTAATTGGAAGCGCCGCCCGCCGAGGATTAAGATGGCGGAAAGGCCACAAGCTTCGTGCAGAAGGCTGCCTCATGCCCGCATTCCATTAGCGCCACGTAGATCGTGATCATATATGGCTCGTACGCGTCCTGAACCGCCGCAGGCTTTCATCTGCTTCGCACTTCGCCATCCGGACTTGAGACAGCGCCGGGCGCATCTGGGGTGGTTATGCCACAGGCTCGGTATAGCTCTCTCGATCAATCGCAAGAATCGAGTGTTGCGTGTCCATGATTTGAAACTGCGGACCAGACGTCGCCCATTGGCCGCCGCGGGACCGTACGGAATGATACGGGAAGACTTGCAGAGATGGCCCGCAAAAAAGCTAATAAAATCAATTCGTATATGACATCCTCCGGGCCCACCAAAATTTTTCAATATCAATAACTTATGGCCAACTTCGCTTTGAGGTGGGCCAATCGAGCTTCGCTATACCCGCAGCACTCAGTTTGACTGTTCTCGCATGATGGCGATCCAAGGCCAGGGGAGGGCGATCTTGTGCCTGTTTTCTATCGTCTAATCTTGCTCCTGTTCGTCGGTCAGATTGCGTTCAGCCACACATAGCGCGGCTACCGCGACGCTGGAAGGCCTCCGACTGATAGGTGCGGCGAACGGCGGCAACGGCGTGCGAACAGGATGGTCAAACGTATGATCGAGAATGCCGCGGCGGTAATTAGGCTGGCGTGAAATGCCGGCATCTGTGAGCCAACGGTCGTCGCAGCGGCAATATCCTGTCTTGGAAGCGGGCTTTCCGCCGAACCGGAAATCATGACCCAATCCTGACCTTCCGGACCCCATTATCCTTCCAGAAACCGGACATTGGCCCAACCAGAACTCGTGACCCATGGCTGCGGTTCAGTCTCGCGATCTTGAGGGTCCGGAAAGCGTTGCGAGCCGACATTCGCTCAGGCCACCTTGGGTGTGTGTTTGCTCCGAAACGAAGACATGAATCGTAGAGTGTTACTGTCCGGCGCGCGACGATCGTGATAGGTTTCCGGGCAGCGAGGTTAGCATCATGCCGGACATCGCCTCTTGGCTGGCCCGCCTCGGGCTCGACAAGTACATTGAGGCGTTCACCGCGAACGAAGTTGATTTCGATGCGCTTCGGCATCTCACAGAAAATGACCTAAGGGAGCTGGGCCTACCCGTCGGCCCGCGTCGCAAGGTTCTGGCGGCGATTGCCGCGTTGGACGACGACACCATGTCGCCCGCGAGTTCCGTGTCCGCTCCGGTGTCAGCCGCGCTTGTACGTGAGGCCGAGCGGCGGCAGCTGACCGTGACGTTCATCGACCTCGTGGGGTCGACCGAGCTGTCACAGCGGCTCGATCCGGAGGAAATGCGCGACGTCATCCGTGCCTACCAGAGTGCGGTGTCAGCGGAGATTGCACGCTACGAGGGTTATGTTGCCAAGCTCATGGGCGATGGTGTGCTCACCTATTTCGGTTGGCCCAGGGCGCATGAAGACGATGCCGAACGGGCAGTGCGCGCGAGTCTGGCGGCAGCAGCGGCAACCGCTAGCCTGACGACGCCATCGGGCGAACCCCTTGCGGCCCGTGTTGGCATTGCCACCGGTCTCGTCGTGGTCGGCGACGTGGTTGGCGAAGGATCAGCGCGGGAAGAGGCCGTCGTCGGCGAAACGCCCAACCTTGCGGCTCGCTTGCAGGCCCTGGCCGAGCCGAACACCGTCGTGATTGCCGGCGGCACGCACAGGCTGGTCGTCGGATTGTTTGACATGATCGATCTCGGCCACCAGCAACTTAAAGGCTTCGCAACTCCCGTTCCCGCCTGGCGCATCACCGGCGAGGCAGATGCGGAAGGGCGCTTTGATGCGCTGCATGGCGTTGCAACGCCGTTGGTGGGACGATCCGAGGAACTCGAATTCCTGCTTCAACGCTGGCAGCAGGCTCGGGCAGGAAAGGGCCAAGCTATATTGTTGTCGGGTGAGCCGGGGATCGGCAAGTCGCGGCTGACTGCCGCGCTGGAGGAGCGACTGAGCGCCGAGCCGCACGCCCGGTTGCGCTACTTCTGTTCCATCTACTATACAAACAGCGCACTCTATCCCGTCACGAAGCAACTCGAGCGCGCTGCGGGACTGGGGCACAGCGACACTTCGGATACGAAGCTCGATAAGCTCGAAACTCTGTTGCGACAGGCTGTCTCCGATATTGCCGAAACGGTACCATTGATGGCGGAGCTGCTGTCAATCGACACCGCTGGCCGCTATGCGCCCCTGAAGCTGACGCCGCAGGCGCAAAAGTCACGAACGCTGAGAGCCCTGATCCAATTGCTCGAAGGATTTGCGGCGCGACAACCTGTCGTGATGATCATTGAAGATGCCCACTGGATCGACCCGACGACCAGCGAATGGCTCGACATGCTGATCGACGGTTTGCAGAACCTGCCTGTGCTTCTGATCATCACCTTCCGCCCTGAGTTCAAGCCACGGTGGACCCTGTTCTCGTATGTCACTGCGTTGTCGCTTAGCCGCCTCGATCGTGACCAAGGATCAGCGATCATCGACCGCGTGACTGGCGGCAAGTCTCTGCCAGCCGACGTCAGAAACCAGATCCTCGCCAAGACGGAAGGCGTGCCCCTGTTCGTCGAGGAACTGACGAAGACTGTTCTCGAGTCCGGCCTCCTCATCGATGAAGGCGATCACTATGTCCTGTCGGGCCAGTTGCCCTCGCTAGCGATCCCGTCAACGCTGCACGATTCTCTGATGGCCCGCCTCGACCGGCTTGCCCCGGTCAAGGAGGTGGCACAGATCGGCGCCTGCATCGGCCGTGTCTTCCAGCATCGTCTGCTGGCTGCCGTGACCGGTTACGATGATGCCCGGCTCGGGGACCTCCTGCAGCAACTTGAAAAGTCCGAACTCGTTTTTCGGCGCGGCGTCCCGCCCGAGGCGACCTACACGTTCAAGCATGCGCTCGTACAGGACACCGCGTATCAGAGCCTGCTGAAAAGCCGGCGGCAACACATCCACGCCAGCATCGCGTCAGAGCTGGACGCGCAGTTCCGCGAGATCGTCGAGGCCGAACCTGAGACGCTGGCGTACCACTACGCTGCCGGCGGCCTGCCTCAGCAAGCCGTCGACTTTTGGCTAAAGGCTGGCCAACAAGCCCTGAAACGATCGGCCCATCCTGAGGCGATTGCCAACTTAGGCAAGGGAATCGAACTGGTTGCGTCCTTGCCGGATTCAGAGAGTCGCCTGCGACAGGAGATTCATCTCCAGACGGCATTGGGCGTGACCATGATGGCAACCAGGGGCTTTGCAGCGCCGGAGGTCTTGCAGGCCTTCTCCGAAGCCCGTACGCTTTCCGAGAAACTGGGTGACACGGACCAGTTGTTCGTCGCGCTCTGTGGTGAAGCCTCGTACCACATGATTTCCGGCAATTTGCCCGCCGCTGACGAACTCGGCCTTCAGTGCCTGGATCTCGCGCGGGCATCCGGCGACCAGGCCCTACTCCTCGAGGCACATCATCGGCAATGGGCCACCAAATACTACATCGGAGACTACACTGCCGCCGAACACCATTTAGATTATGGTATCGCGACCTACGATCCCGATCGGGATCATCGCTTGACTTACATCTATACCGGACACGACCCGGGCGTCTGCTGTAGGAACTTTTCTGCGCTGATGCTTTGGCTTCGCGGTTATCCTGACCAAGCCCTTGTCCGTTGCCAAGAAGCCGTAACCTTGGCCGAACGAGTATCTCATCCCTTCACGATGGCGATGGCGCAGTCGAACTTCACCGACCTTCATCTCTTGCGGCGCGAACCCGACGAAGGGCGCCGCTATTTAGACAAATCAATCGCGCTGTCAAAGGAATTCGGCCTGCGGCGCGAGATGTTCGAGGGCAGATTCCAACTCGGCTGGGCACTCGCTGAAGAGGGGCATTTGGCGGAAGGCATCCGGGAGATGCGCGAGGGACTTGCAGCTACCACAGCGATGGGTGCGGGAGCCGGCTTGCAACACAACCTCTGTGTCCTGGCGCGGGCCTGCGGCGAGTGTGGTGGGGCAAGCGAAGGACTGCCTCTATTGGATAGGGCGTTGACTATCGTCGCAGAGTTCGGTTCGAAACATCTTGTGCCTGAGCTGTTCCGCACCAAGGGTGAACTCCTGCTGCAACAAAATCCCCCAGATGATACCGCCGAAAGCTGGTTCCGAAAGGCCCTGATCCTGGCTCGTGACCAAGGTACGAAATCGCTGGAGTTGCGGGCGGCTCTTAGCCTGGCGCGGCTGTGCCACGCTCGGGACCGAGACGGAGAGGCTCGCGACCTGCTGACTCCTGTATATGCCTGGTTTACCGAAGGTCTCGATACGCGCGACCTCGTCGAAGCAAAGGAACTACTCGATCAATTTAGATAGATGCACTCTCAGAAGGCCACCAAGATCAAACTGAGCACGCCTCGCTCTTTGTATTGTTTCGACGACAAGAACTAATCTTCGGGGCGTCTGAATAGGGTCCAAATCACCTCACATCGCCTCCGGCGGCGAACGACCGCTCTGTATCAACGAGTGGCCGTTCCTTCCGCCACAGGCGAATGGCAACAATTGGCGCAAACCGAGCCGAATGGGAGCAATTGGTTCGGCCGGACTTCGTGACGCGCTCTTCGTCGCGAGAGGGTGGAAGGCCGTCGTTCGCCTCGCTCATCGGGACAAGCAGGTTGTGCCATGAACGGACGTTCTTGGTTCACAGGTTCATTTCGCGGATGCCACAATGAAACGTGCCGCTCCGTGTGACTAGA